>CAZUHZ010000304.1:0-2400 GCA_964620895.1 uncultured Dysgonomonadaceae bacterium
CGCATTAGATAAAGATATTTATGGAATACATTGGAATTATTATAGTTGCTATTTTCGTCAACAACGTAGTTTTGGCACAGTTCTTGGGGATATGTCCATTCTTGGGAGTATCCAAAAAAGTGGACACTGCCATAGGGATGGGCGCAGCCGTTACGTTTGTACTAACTATTGCTACTATTGTTACCTTCTTATTGCAAAAAGGGGTTTTAGAACCCTTTGGTTTGGAGTTTCTGCAAACCATTACATTTATACTTGTTATTGCCTCATTGGTGCAAATGGTGGAGATTGTTATTAAAAAAGTATCGCCACCCCTCTATCAAGCGTTGGGTGTATTCTTACCACTGATAACTACCAACTGTGTTATTTTGGGTGTGGCTATCTTGGTTATACAAAAAGACTTCACATTGGTTTCATCAATAGTATATGCTGTAGCCACGGCTATTGGTTATGCATTGGCTTTAATTATCTTTTCTACTATAAGAGAGCAGTTGGCATTGACCAAAGTTCCAAAAGCAATGCAGGGAGTTCCTATTGCACTGATAACAGCTGGTATCTTAGCTATGGCGTTTATGGGTTTCTCTGGTATAGATCAAGTTTTTTAAACCGTGATGTTGATTGTTTTATTATCAATAAGTTGTTGTCGAACATCTTTGATTTTAGCTCTGAAGCCTACACATACATAGACATCTCTTCTCATTAGTTAGAAGTATCTATTATTTATTGTTGCAAATCGATGACATCACGTGATTGACCCTGAAGGGGTCGAATGTGAATAGCCCCGCATGAAATGTGGGTATATGAATCGATTATAGATTAGAACCCTGAAGGGGTTCAGTGTAGCATCTGTCTGATATACAGCGTAATGGTTGAACTCCTTTAGGGTTCATTGTTCTTGCTCATTGTTATCACGGGTTTTACCCGTGGCTATTCACATTAAACCACTACGTGGTTGGATGTTATGGATGAAATAAACATAATATGCTTTTAGTGCGAGTTTGGAATAGCAAGCACCAGAAGCTCTATATTTTACCATAGACGCCCTCGTGTGTATGTAGCAAATAAACAACCTAACTCTAACTCCAGAACTCATTTTGGAGCGAACTGCTAGATTGTTTTTTTAGAATGCACTTATCAAGCAAAAGATGCGTTTGTGAGTTAGAAATCAAATCCTACTGATACAAAACGGCAATCATGACATGAAATTCAAATCTACCGTGTATGATTCAGCAATCATGACATATATCTCAAATCTCTTGATTAAGATTCGGCAACCATGGCATAAAACTCAAATCCATCAACGTGGAAATTAGGAAATGAGATGAAAGTGGAACCTTCGCTCGTGGAAACTAAGATAATGACATCAATTTCAAATCCACCACCGTGGAAATGAAAATAATGTCATAAAAGTTGAATCTACGACCAACAAAATCAAAACAGAGGGATAAATGCCATTTCTACGGTAAACGAAGAGGTTTTTGTGTTTTTAGCGTTAACGAATGGGTGGTTTTTACTACAGACAGCGAGGCTCCTAGCGAAGCTAAAAGCTTTGATATTTAGCAATAGCTCATTCATAAAAAAAGTGTTGTGCCAATTTGAAGATGCACTATTAAATAAATAACTAACGGGCTACCCTTAGAATATAGCTGGAACTAGCGCATCGATAGATGCAGCACTGTTTGTAGTAACATGTAACTCACACAACCTCAAGTTTCGTAGAAGCGGAATGTAAAGTGGCAAGTGAAGGTTATTGCTTGGTAATTGAGCTTGTTTGCAAACAGATAGTTTTGCAGGAAATATACAGTTCGGGATACTTGCCAGCTTGAATGAATAATGTGGGATAATTTTATTTCTCTGTTGTTATATGTGTTTTATTAAAGAAAATGTTTTATCTTTGCACCCCTAATATAGAGGGGAGGTTATAGAACATTCGGGAAATACTGTAAAACGACATATCAAAAAATACTCGAAAACCGCATCAAGTAATTGGTGCAGGGTGGAAATGATGCCATACAGTAGGGCAAATTTTCAATATAATTATTAACTCATGAATTTTTAAAAAACAAGAAATTAAGAAAATATGATAATTGTTCCAGTAAAACAGGGCCAAAACATAGAAAGAGCCCTAAAACAATTTAAAAGAAAGTTCGAGAGAACTGGTGTAGTAAAAGAATTGCGCAATCGTAAAGCATTTATTAAACCTTCTGTTGCAAGACGTAAAAGAATGCAACATGCTGTTTATGTACAAAAAATGCAAGAAGAAGAGGATTAATTTGCGTAATTGAATTATTTTTTCTTACCTTAGTAGTCAATAAAATTGACTTATGCTAAAGGAAAAATTTATAGATTATCTCCGTTATGAAAAGAATTGCTCTTCTCATACGGAGATTTCTTATTTTAAAG
>CAZUHZ010000305.1:0-2362 GCA_964620895.1 uncultured Dysgonomonadaceae bacterium
GCTTACTTTGCAACCTTGTAATAAAAAATAAGAATAATCATTAATAAGCAAGCTTTTTGCGTGTAACAAAGCTGTTTTTTTATAAAACAATTTTGTTGCAAATGGGCATAATGATGCCTTGAAACTTTAAGAATTTATGGCACAAGGAAATGATTTCAGAAAATTAATTTCACACTGTAAGGAGTACGGTTTTGTATTTCAGTCGAGCGAGATTTATGATGGCTTAGCAGCCGTGTATGACTATGGTCAAATGGGTGTTGAACTCAAAAACAATATTAAGAAATATTGGTGGGATAGCATGGTGCTTCTACACGATAATATTGTGGGTATAGACTCGGCAATTTTTATGCACCCTACTATTTGGAAAGCATCGGGACACACTGACGCTTTCAACGACCCTTTGATAGACAATAGAGACAGTAAAAGAAGATATAGAGCCGATGTGCTCATCGAAGACTTCTTAGCTAAACTTGATGATAAGGCAGATAAAGAGGTAGAGAAAGCTGCAAAACGGTTTGGCGATAAGTTTGACGAAGAGATGTATCGCGAAACCAATCCTCGTGTGGTGGGTTATCAAGAAGAACGTGACGCAATTCACCAACGATTTTCAAAAGCACTCAACGATGAAGATTTAACCGAGCTACGCCAAATAATTGTAGATTTAGAGATTGCTTGCCCAGTAAGTGGCACACGCGATTGGACAGATGTTCGCCAGTTCAACCTAATGTTTTCTACCGAAATGGGTGCAACAGCAGATGGATCACAAAAAGTGTATCTACGCCCAGAAAATGCACAAGGTATGTTTGTAAACTACTTGAATGTGCAAAAAACAGGTCGTATGTCTATTCCTTTTGGTATTGTGCAAATTGGAAAGGCTTTTCGTAACGAAATTGTGGCTCGTCAGTTTCTTTTCCGCATGCGCGAGTTTGAGCAGATGGAACTTCAATTCTTTGTACGACCAGGCGATGAAATTGAGTGGTATGAAGAGTGGAAAAAGATACGTATGAAGTGGCATCAAACACTTGGTTTTGGAGCAGAAAACTATCGCTTCCACGATCACGATAAGATGGCTCACTATGCTAATGCTGCTACCGATATTGAGTTCAATATGCCTATCGGATTTAAAGAGGTTGAAGGAATTCACTCACGTACAGATTTCGACCTAAAACAACACGAAAAGTTTTCAGGTAAGAAGCTTCAATACTACGATCCAGAGCTTAAAAAATCATACACCCCCTATGTAGTAGAAACTTCTATTGGTGTTGACCGTATGTTCTTGTCAATTATTGCAGCAGCATATTTCGAAGAAACTTTGGATAGTGGCGATACACGTGTAGTTTTGAAACTACCTCCAGCATTAGCACCAGTGAAAGTGGCTATCTTGCCATTGGTGAGAAAAGATGGCATGCCAGAGAAAGCGCGTGAGATTATAGACAAACTGAAATTTAATTTCAAGTGCCATTACGACGAAAAAGATAGTATTGGTAAACGCTACCGTCGTCAAGATGCAATAGGTACTCCCTACTGTGTTACAATAGACCATCAAACATTGGAAGATAATACTGTAACAATTCGCGAACGCGACACAATGGAGCAAAGGCGTGTTACACTGGATGAGTTGGAACAAGAAATTTCTCAAAAAACAAAAATTGAGTACTTGTTGAAACAATTAGTCTAAGTAAACGAGCTTTCACAAAAAATAAAAAGGTTACAGCTAACAAAAAATAATAATGAGAACAAAAATACTATTACTATTAACTCTTGCTGCGTTGATATTTGCTTCGTGTTCAAAAGATGACGAAACGGATGCAGTTTGGGAAGAAAACAACAAAGCCGCCTTTTTGAAAACTGCTGCTTCAAGTGGATATGAGACTATAGAGTCGGCATCAAAAAACGGGACGATTGCTTATAAAGTGTTGAAAAGCGGGAGTGAAGATGCGCCAACTCCTCTTTTTACGGATGCAGTGAGAGTACTTTACACAGGTTGGTACAAACAATTTGACTGGAACAAACCAGATACCTATGTTAATGATGATGGGGTAAAATTGAACAACAAGTATATTTTTGATTTAACGAGTGGGAATGCTAGACGTTTTGAAGTAAAGGGTTTAGTTGACGGATTCACTACAGCTTTGCAACATATGAAAGTGGGAGACAAATGGGAGGTGTGGATTCCAGCAAGGCTTGGATATGGCATGACTCCTAAACAAAACATTCCAGTAAATACTACTTTGGTCTTTGAAATTGAATTGTTGGAAATTTTATAATAAAACACTTTTATAATCAAGACAGTGTTGCTAGCATTTCTCTAGCCATATAATTACAAAAAGGGCGAACATAATGGTTCTGCCCTTTTTTTTTA
>CAZUHZ010000306.1:0-2354 GCA_964620895.1 uncultured Dysgonomonadaceae bacterium
ACGACCCCGAGATTACAAATCACGTGCTCTGGCCAACTGAGCTAAAGAGGCATTTTACTTTCGCTACACTTATATCATTAAACCGACATTTCAGTGAAACGGTTGCAAAGATAGAATTCTTTTTTGATAAAGCAAAAAAGTGTTCAAGAAATTATATCCTTGAACACTTTTTATATCTATCTGCGTTAGCAAATAATTGTAGTTTTACAGAGGGTGATACTCAACGAAAGCTTCAATAGCCTCGTACGATGCCAAGCCTAACTTACGATATAGCTCTGCAGTAGCTTTGTTTCTATCTTCCGAACGCTGCCAAAACAGACGTTCATCGGCTCCTAAGAATGGAGCATTTTCCATTTGCGATTGATGTTTAAGAATAGAGTTTCTCTTCTGACGAAGCTCTTCGGGTGATAGTGGTACTGCCATCTCTATATGGTCTATCTCCCACTCCATCCATGCCCCTCTGTACATCCAGATGCGGCAATCTTTCATCCACTCATCTTCTTTCATTATATCAACTGCTGCAAATATTGCATTCAAGCAAACTTTGTGCGTTCCGTGTGGATCAGCCAAATCGCCTGCAACAAACATTTGATGTGGTTTGACAGTTTCGATGAAATCTTTCACAATATGCACATCGGCTTCAGATATCGGGTTTTTTTGCACTCTGCCAGTATCGTAAAACGGAAGGTCGAGGAAGTGCACTTTCTCATCTGGAATACCTACATAGCGAGTTGCAGTACGTGCTTCCTCTCTACGAATGCGTCCTTTGATAAAAAGAATTTCCTCTGTATCTAAATCGTCTTTCGTTTTCTCGTGCATCAAGTAGTGCAATATCTTCTCGTATTTGTCTCTCAGTTCAATATTGTTTGGATCAAATCTTTCGCGAAGATTTTGCACCAACGAGATATAACGAACAACATCTTCATCTCCCACTGCAATATTGCCCGATGTTTGGTAAGCAACGTGCACGTCGTGCCCTTGATTTACCAAACGTTGGAAAGTACCACCCATTGAGATTACATCGTCATCGGGGTGAGGACTAAATATAATTACCTTCTTAGGATAAGGAGTAGCTCTTTCGGGTCTGTTTGAATCATCGGCATCTGGCTTGCCACCTGGCCATCCAGTAATGGTGTGTTGTAAATCGTTGAATATTTTGATGTTCACATTGTAAGCCGAACCGTAAAGTGCAAGAAGTTCGTTCAGACCATGCTCGTTATAATCTTTGTCGGTCAATTTAAGGATGGGCTTATCAACTATGTCGCAAAGCCAAACTATGGCACGACGAATGAGCTGACTAGTCCAATCGCAACTTGTTACCAACCAAGGATAGCTAATTCTAGTGAGGGCATCAGCAGCAGAAAGATCAATTATTACTTTTACATTAGAATGCGTTTGCAATGTAGAAGCAGGCATAGACTCAGTTACAGGACCTTCTACCATTGCTTTCACACTTTCTGCTTTTTGTTCGCCCCAAGCAATCAAAGTTACCTTGTCGGCAGCAAGCATGTCTGACAATCCCATAGTGATAGCACTTAAAGGAACTTTATCAAGCGCCCCAAAGATAGAAGCTGCATCACTAATAGAGTCACTATCTAACACTACCAAACGTGTTTGTGAGTAGAGAGTGCTTCCAGGCATATTAAAACCAATGTTTCCTTTGCTACCAAGACCTAGCAATAGATAGTTCAATCCTCCAAACTTCTCTAAATCGTCATTAAACCTCTGACATGAATCCAAAATTTCGTCTTTCTCAACATTTACATCAGGCGAATAGATATTCTCTTGCTTAATGTTGATATGGTTTAAGAAAGCCTCTTTCAATGAGTGTAAATTGCTATTTACTTCATCAGTAAGAGGATAATACTCATACGTGTTGAAAACAACCATGTTTTCAAAACTCACTTTATCCTCTTTGTGCATACGTATCAACTCATTGTAAACACTTTGAGGAGATGCTCCACCAGGCAGTCCCAAAACAAAAGGTTTGTTCTTCTTTTGTTGCTCCTGCATAGCTTTTACTATCTCTCTTGCTGCTCTTGCAGAGCCTTTTTCCATACTTTCAAAAATTCGAGTTTTAATTTTTTCATAGCGTGTCAAAGCTGAATCTTCGAAAGCATTTGCTGGACGATAATACTTTTGAGGTATTCGTTCTAAAGTAATTTGTGAACTTAAATCTAATCTCATGTCTTTTATAATGTTTTAATATATAATTTTATATGTATCAATTTTGGCGCAAACTATTACGGTTAAGTAAACTAACAACAGTGTTAGTGCAAAACACTTCCCACACTATCTTCTCGTAACTATTCAGCCAAAGTCAAATAGCTTTGCTCACATTCAATAGAGTGCGA
>CAZUHZ010000307.1:0-2351 GCA_964620895.1 uncultured Dysgonomonadaceae bacterium
TTGATGGGTTCGCGCGACTTAACCACCATCTCTACCCCACCCCCCAACAGATACCCAGTTCAAACAGAAGTGCACACTTTTGATATAGAGATAATTCGTGATGCCATTAACTTTGAAATAAGTCGTAATGGGCAAGTATTTGTTGTAAACAATCGTATTCAGAACATCTACGAAATGCAAGCGCTTATACAGCGTGAAATACCCGATATAAAAGTTAGAGTTGGACACGGACAAATGAACCCTAAAGATATGGAAAAGGTGATTGGGGATTTCATCAATCACGATTTCGATGTGCTTATCTCAACTACTATTATCGAATCGGGTATCGACATTCCCAATGTAAACACTATAATTGTTATCAACTCTCAAAACTTTGGATTAAGCGATTTACATCAGCTACGTGGTCGTGTAGGGCGAAGCAATAGAAAGGCATTTTGCTATCTATTGGCTCCTCCTCTCTATTCACTAAGCAATGATTCGCGCAGACGTTTGCAAGCTATCGAAAACTTCTCTGAGCTTGGCAGTGGCATCAATATTGCTATGCAAGATTTAGATATACGTGGTGCTGGTAACTTGCTGGGTGCCGAACAAAGTGGGTTTATTGCAGATTTAGGATACGAAACTTACCAAAAGATACTCAAAGAAGCTATGGTAGAGCTTCGCAGAGATGAGTTTCAAGAAGTGTTTAAAGACGATAAGGTAGATAAAAACTCCGAAGGAGAAGTTTTTGTAGATGATGTTGTAATTGAAAGCGACTTGGAGTTAATGTTTCCCGTTATGTACATACCCAACGATGCAGAGCGTATTGCAATATACCGCGAGTTAGATAATTTGGAGGGAGAGCTCGAAACATTTGAATTTAAGAAACGATTGGAAGATCGTTTTGGGAAAATACCTCCACAAGGAAAAGAGCTAATTCGTATTGTTCGGTTGAGAAGTTTAGCAAAATCACTCGGAATTGAAAGAATAGTACTCAAAAACAAGCTGATGATACTCCATCTCATTAAGGACAAAAAGTCGCCTTACTATCAATCCCCTCTTTTTGATAAGCTATTAGCTTATGTTATGAATAATGCGCGTTCGTGCAAACTTAGAGAAGTAGGCAAAAAACGCTCGGTGGCTATTAAAAATGTAGATACTGTTGAGAATGCTGTGGCTATAATAGAGCAAATAAAAGAGACACAACATATTGTGCCTTCATGATTTTCGTAACTGATATTGGAGGACTATACTGACTCTCAACAAGTAATAAAGCTCTTTACTTTCTATTGAAATCGGCTGGAATTTCTCCCCATGCTTTAGTTTCCCATTTAAGTATTTGATTAGGATAGTTGTTCTCTTTGAGCCATTTTAGTGCTCTATCAATTAGATTGAATAACTCTTCGTTTTTGTTGGTGCGTGGTTGTTTAGTTTTAATTTCCTTATTGCGTACCCAAAGAATGGCAGTGCGACTATCTGAATAGACAGGCAGCAATATTCCGTTTTGCTTGCAATAGCTCAAGGCATGCACAAGGGCAAGAAACTCCATCAAGTTGTTAGTCCCTTCGGGAAAGGGACCATTTCTGAATAGCTCTTTGGCATTGCGAGTAAACACACCTCTATACTCTGACATTCCACCACGCGAACTACTTGCTCCATCCACAGAGATGCTTTCTAAAATAGGTTCTCCATATTTCTTTTTTTGCTCTTCGGTCATCTGAGGCTTTTTCTTATTGTTGCCAACATGCTCTTTGCTATCATCGTAAAATGCCTCGTGAGCTTGCTCTTCGCTATCAAATGATTTATATACTGCTCCGGGATAACCAGCAACTTGCTCTTTACAAGACTCCCATGAATCGTAAACGCCTGTTTCTCGTCCATCCCAAACTACATAATATTTCTTTTTAGCCATTTTATCTTTCTACCTGTTTCATACGTTCAATCAACTCATTGCCCAGAGCTCTTTTATCCTTAATATGCTTTAGTACTGTTACCACAAATACATTTTTATCAAAAGCTCCTCTCACCGATTCAAAATCGAGCATCCGCTCCTTAATATTGCCGTCTGCACCAAAACCTGTTTTGAAAGATAATGAAAATTCTTTCTTAGCATCTTCATATATCATTTCATCTAGCTTGATAACCGACTCTTTCCACTTTTCTACGATATCAATTATATCGTTGCTTGTTATGGTAGCCCCATCAATTTGATAGTATTCTTTAATTTTTTCCCATGCCCATGTCCACTCTATAGTATAATAGTTGGTGTGCAAAGAACAAAAAGCCTGGTTGATATCACGAAGTTTATTAATCTCACCCTTTTCAATTGCCGAAATTAACAAATCTATTTCAGATTTTGGGGCAATTAGACC
>CAZUHZ010000308.1:0-2338 GCA_964620895.1 uncultured Dysgonomonadaceae bacterium
CCTAATGGAATACGGCTTCGCCTTTAAATCTGCGATTTTATTCCATGGGGTAAACAATTAATAATTATTCACTCATCACTCATCACTACTTACTGTTCACTATTCATAGTCCCCATCAGAGAAATCAGAGGTGTAATTAATAGCTATAACAACCTACTTTCTATATTTATTCAACTCTTCAATCATAAATAAAACATTCATCTCACACATTGCTTTCTTGGGTTGCTCTATATCAAATCCACCAAAAGCAGCAGCATTTTCAATTGCATCTTTCAAATATGGCTTGAGTCTTAAATAAATATCATTATTTCTACTTTTAAAATATCTTTCTGTTTTTTCGTATCCAGGTAGTTCTTTTTCCAACTGTTTTATTGCTCCCACGCAATTTGCATATTTTTTCTGCGTTCTCACAAAATGAAGCAAAACCCAATACTCAAAACATGGATTATTCACTACAATTCTCACATTCTCGTACTCCTTTTCAAGCTCTCGCCTATACTCAATAAAATCATCCAAAGGGCTTCTCTCAACTTTTCGATGTTCACGTGTCTCTTTCAAAATAATATCAAAGTCAAGAATCCAAAACACAATCTTATGCTCTTTTGCCAAATCACACACCAGTTCATATTGTTCCTTCAACCTCTTTTTCTGGGGAATTTCGGGCTTAATGTTTATTCGCACATTACGTTCCCTCTCCTCATTTTTTTAAGCATTTGAAGATACCACATTTCAGTTTCACCCTCCACCACAAATGCTATTACAGATTTCCTAGCACCTATTAATTTTATTTTTCTATTTGAACGCCCCATATATAACTATTCTCTATCAATATAATAATCGCCAGTATTTGGAGTTGCTCCCAGCTTTCCACTTTTGTAAGCATTTAAAACATTTGAAGTGTCTCGCACTACCGAACTGTCAAAGTCGGCTAATGAATAAAGTTCGGTAGCACAATTCTCACTTTTATCAGTAAACCAAATTGCATCATTCCTAAAGATGTTTTTATTGTTTAATATATCCCTGTAATGAGTAGATGCAATTATCTGTGATTCTTTTGAATTCATCAAATATGAAATTATAAAATGCTCATATAAATCGGGATGCAACGATGATTCTAATTCATCTATCGCAAGCATAGCTGAGTTGTTTATAAGTTGTGTCAATAAACCAGCAAAGCCATAATATCTTCTTGTTCCGCTCGACTCCAACTCAAAAGGCAAAGAATAGGTTGATTGATTTACTGTATGTTCAAACTTCAAACTAATAGCCTTCATTTTTCTCACTATTTCTGCGCTTTTTATTCCACCTTTCAACTCTTCAGCTTGCTTTTTCAAAAACTCATATATAGAATCATGCAACACCTCTTCTTCTTCGTGTAGCTTAATATCAGAAATGTGAAAATCAGCCTTTTTCAATATTTCCACAACAGCACTTTTCAAAAATTCACCCGAATTTATATTTGTAGTAACATAGCTTTCCAAATCACTCCGAGTACGAATAAGAGGTTGTAAGTATATTTCAAACCAATCAATCACATTTTGCAACTCTTTAAAATCGATATTTGTTTTGAGATAACCACCCAAAACAGTATTATTCCATAAAGTATTTGCAACAAGCGTTTTATCCAAAGCCATATCTATGTTTAATTTACTACCAAATGTAATCTCCGAAAATTGATTTGACATGTTAGTAGTTCTTCTATAAACATTGGCTTTTCTTGGATTGTAAAAATTCAACTCTTCTCTTACAATTGCTTTCTTGATAAATTCAACCTCATAGCTGTACTTTATATTTTTCTGAAAAAAATCTATAGATAAAACAGAAGGTTCATTAGGGGTATTAACATCAAAAAGAAAAGGCTCAAAGTCCAACGAGTCAGTTTTCTTGTCTTCGGGATAAAGAACAAGATCACGCAAAAAATCGAGAGCTTCTAAAATAGTTGTTTTGCCCGATGCATTAGCCCCATAAATCAATGCAAGCTTCAATAGCCTTGTCTTCCCTACATTTATTATGTAAGCATCTTCTAGATGAGTCGATTTATCAGCTTCAAAAGATAAAGTTTGTTTATCCTTGATAGGTCCAAAATTCTGAATAGAAAAGTTTATTATCATTTTACAGTAGGCTTTATGTAATTCAACTACAAATATACTACCTTAAACTTCAATTTATGCAATCTTTACCGTTAAATATGCAAAACGTTTACATAAATCATGACGTTAAATGGATTTTGCGATTGGAAGTTGGCTTTTAGCAATGAGCGATCAGCAGTCAGCGGTTAGCTGCCCCCAAACCCCCTGAAGGGATATCTCTGTGATTAGATGTGGTATCGGGTTTAAAA
>CAZUHZ010000309.1:0-2296 GCA_964620895.1 uncultured Dysgonomonadaceae bacterium
TAAACGAAGTCGAGGTGTGCTTCTTATCACTTACAACTTACATTTATAGTGCTTACAAACAAACCTCTTACATTTACGAGAATTTTCATCAAGCGATAAACAAAAATTAAATATAAAACATACTTAGACATGAAAAAAGAAAGAATTGAACAAGCATTTATTGAAGCAAAAAACCAATACGCTGATTTGGGTGTAGATGTAGATAAAGTAATGGAACAGCTTGATAAACTTTCCATATCAATCCATTGCTGGCAAGCAGACGATGTAGCAGGTTTCGAAAATCCAGACGGAGAGCTAACAGGTGGAATTCAAGTAACAGGAAACTATCCAGGAAAAGCGCGTACCATCGAAGAGTTGCAAAAAGATATTGAAAAAGTATTGACTTTGATACCTGGGCAACATCGATTTGGATTGCATGCAATTTATGGAGATTTCAAAGGTGAATTTGTTGACCGTGATCAAATTGAGATCAAACATTTTCAGCCTTGGATAGATTGGGCTAAAAAAGTAGGCGTAAAGCTTGACTTCAATTCAACCTTCTTCTCTCACGAAAAGGCAGATAGCGGATATACTATCTCTGATTTTGATCCTGAAATAAGAGAGTTTTGGAAAGAGCATCTTCGCCTTTGTCGCCGAATAGCTGCCGAGATAGGTCGTCAACAAGGTAGCCCTTGTATTCATAATATTTGGTTCCCCGACGGAGAGAAAGATAAAACTGTTTCTCGATATGAACACAGAAAACTCTTGAAAGAAGCATTGGATGATGTTTTCACTGAAAAGATAAGCGAAGAGTACCTTAAAGACTGTGTTGAATGTAAATTATTTGGTGTTGGTAGCGAAAGCTATGTAGTGGGTTCACACGAATTTTATCTAGCCTACGCCGCAAAAAACGATATGATGCTAACATTGGATGCAGGTCATTTCCATCCAACCGAAGTAATTTCTGATAAAATATCATCTGTTCTGTTGTTTGTTCCTGAGATTAACTTACATGTAAGTCGTCCAGAGCGTTGGGACAGTGATCATATCGTTATTCTTAGCGATGAGCTATTAGCATTGTCGCAAGAGATAGTTCGCTCAGGACACATCGATCGAGTTCATGTTGGACTAGACTTCTTTGATGGGTCTGTTAACCGTATTGGAGCTTACGTTGTAGGAATTCGTTCCACACAACGTGCCATGTTGCAAGCCCTACTAGAACCCACCGAAAAGTTGAGAGATTACGAAAAGAATGATAACAATTTTCAACGTATGGCTTATTTAGAAGAATTAAAAGCTATGCCTTGGAATGCTATTTACAATTATTACTGCTCAAGTCGCAATATTCCAGTGGGGGATCAGTATATAAAAGATATAGAGAACTACGAAAAAGAAGTTACCTCTAAAAGAAAGTAATAAATGAACACACTTATAGGTTTGGTAATTATATCAATAGGAAGTATGGGCCAATCGAGCTCATACGTTCCTATTAATAAAATAAAGGAATGGTCGTGGGAAAACTTTTGGCTGATGCAAGGAGTTTTCGCATGGCTTGTTTTTCCTTTATTGGGGGCATTACTAGCACACTCGTTTCCCGAGTTAATCAAAATATACACAGCCAATTCGTCTGCAGCATTGCAATCGATAGGATATGGTGTCCTTTGGGGAGTGGGAGGATTGACCTTTGGTCTGAGTATGCGTTATTTGGGAGTAGCTTTAGGACAATCTGTTTCATTGGGTACATGTGCTGCTTTTGGAACTCTTATTCCTGCAATGCTTGCGGGCGACGATCTGTTTTCGCCAAAAGGTTTGGTTTTGTTATTAGCTGTTGCGGTTACCCTTGTTGGTATTGCAGTGGTGGGCTATGCTGGGAGTTTACGTTCACAGCAAATGTCAGAGGAAGAGAGAAAGAAAGCAATTAAAGACTTTGCCCTTAAGAAAGGATTACTAATCGCTTTGTTGGCAGGTGTGATGAGTGCTTGTTTCAACCTTGGTTTATCAGCAGGAATTCCGATAAAAGGATTCAGCATCGCCGCAGGAGCAAGTGAGTTATTCGCACAAAATCCAGTGACATTGTTGGTAACTATGGGAGGTTTCTTAACCAACCTTGTTTATTGTGTGTATATGAACAGAAAAAACAAAACTAGCGGTGAAATATTCAGCTCTTCGCGACCGATATTGGTCAATAATCTTTTGTTTTGTGCATTAGCAGGACTGCTTTGGTACTCTCAGTTTTTCGGATTAGGTATGGGGCAAAGCTTTTTTGAACCTGGAAGCGTAATGATGGCTTTTTCTTGGAGTATCCTTATGGCACTGA
>CAZUHZ010000310.1:0-2278 GCA_964620895.1 uncultured Dysgonomonadaceae bacterium
AGCACTAAGAAGGTCATGGCAAAATAGCCAACTATTTCAACTAAATCCATACTACTATTTTTAATATTACATACAAATATAGCGGAATTTCATTATAAATAGGGCTATAAGATAGATTATTCACCCCATTATTATCAGTGGCATGGTTGGGTTTTTGCCTCTACGATAGAAATAGTAACGTGCAGATAGAAACAAGAGACGGCTTAAGGTAGATTTATTAATGATAAGAAACTTGAGGAGTATTTTTAGCGAACAGAGTAACACCTTACTTGCTTTTGGAATTGAACTTGACTAACTTTTCCCAATCAATTTCGCCTGATTCCTTGCAGTAATCTGTAGTAAACTCTTTTGTAAATTTATTAAGCATTTGTGCATAAGACTTCATAAATGTTTCGTTCTTCTCTTTTGCTTTATATCCAAGAGGTTCAATAATTTCTATAAAAAGAGCTTCTTCTCCTGAAATAAACTTCCAAAACTCTTGCCCACAGTATTTAAAATAATCCCCCTTATCGGAATTTCTTTCTTTACCGTAGCAACAACCATTAATAGCAACAACATTCATTTGAGAATTACTTGTCCGCAATGTTTTTTTCGCCGTCCTAAAATCATCTTTCAGTCTTTTTATCTGTGAACTATTTCCCCAATTAGGTCCCGATTTTATGGTTACAATATATCGCCTGCCTTCATAATCAAACTCTAAGTCAACTCCAGGTATTCCAGATTTCCAACCACTATACACCTTCTCATTAATAAAGATAGCTAGTCCTTCAAGCCAATCGCCAAAGATACCCTCTTCGCTCGACGAAAGATGAGCATCGACAATACTACGAATAATCTCATCTGCTGTTAAAACATTTTTTGCTTTGTAAAGATAAGGGTTTTTGCGTTTTAATATTTTAGAAAGGCGCAAATTATCTAAGCTTTGAATACGCTTTTCATGGAATACCCCAATGTTGTTTTCAACATACTGCAATACATCATTTAGGTTCAGGTTTTTCATACTTTACTTTTTCTTCAAATAAAACTAATTCTACAGGTGTTAATTTACTTTTTACCATTTCGTAGTATTCTGGAACAATATCAATGCCAATTGAGTTTCTTCTCATACTACCTGCCACTTCTAACGTTGTGCCAGAACCCATAAAAGGGTCTAGTACGACATCATGTTCTTTTGTAAATAGTTTGATAAACCATAGAGGAAGTTCTTTAGGGAAGGCAGCACTATGGTTTTTGTTATTACATTCTGTTGCAAGATGTAGCACATTTGTTGGGTAAGCCATATCTCTATCCACCCAATTTGATATATTTTTCCCAAAACCGCTACCCACTCTTGAATTATCTCTCACTTTATCAGTTTCTGAAAGATTTTTTAAACGAGTTTTAGCCCAGTCTCCCATCGGAACCATCACCTCTTCTTGATACATGTGAAATTTTTTCTCTTTATTGAATTGAAGCAACCGCTCCCAAGAATCGCGAAATCTATTTGGCCATTTACCAGGGAAAGAGTTCTTTTTATGCCAAATAAACTCTTCTGTCCAATACCATCCTTGTTTACGCATAGCCAATATCAGCTCCATAACATAGGTGCTTCTTTCTCCTTTAACTACTTTTTCTTTGATGTTTAAAATAAAAGTTCCTGATGGTTTTAATACACGTAACAACTCTTCTGAGATTGGCAGAAACCATTCAACATACTTATCTGGGTGTATTCCTCCATAAGTGCTCTTTCTTTGATCTGCGTAAGGCGGGGATGTCATAATTAAATCAATAGAGTTATCCTCTAATGATTTAAGTTTTTCTTTACTATCTCCTAGGTATATATCAGCAAATATTTTCATTTTAGAATTCTATTTTTCACAAATATACAATTTTAAAACCTTACATCAAATATTAAATAATCTGTTGTAGGAGAAAACTTTTCCTGCTTTTGTATCAGTACAAAACCAATAAATAAAACTATTCCTGCTTTTGTAGTAGTACAAAACCAATAAATAAAACTATTTACACTTTTGTAGTAGTACAAAACCATAAAATAAAACTATTTACGCTTTTGTATCAATACGAAATCCTAAAATAAAACTATTTGCGCTTTTGTATCAATACAAAACTATGAAATAAAACTTTTTACGTTTTCTGACCTGTAGGATTTAATAAAATAATTGATTTGGAATGTAATCGATTAGGTTTAAAGGTCTTTTTTTACAATAATACGGATTAAAGTAATAGAAACACAATGCATTGTGTCTCTACGATCAAGTTATTTTGTATCATACGAAAG
>CAZUHZ010000311.1:0-2276 GCA_964620895.1 uncultured Dysgonomonadaceae bacterium
AATATACCAAAGGCATGATTTACTGAAAGATAGAGTTGCCTGAACCCAGAGCGAAAGAAGAGACGTTGCATAACTGGAGCACGCAACTCTGTGCTTATTGCAGCAAAGCCTGTTACTACCACAAGAGCGCGCAATACCATAATCATTCCTCCAGATAGTGCTATTAATTTACCTTCCAGTCCCCCACTCGATGTTTTGCTAAAGAACCATGCTAAAACAAGTATCACCAACAACTGCATCCAAAAAAGCCACTTCTTTAGTTGCCGCATAGCAAAACGATACCTCCAAAACACAAAAACAAACCATGGGAGCGTCAATATAAGCGAAGTACCAAGTGAGAGTGTGCTTAATCCTAGCAGCAAAAAGGGAATAATAAACACTAGCAAAATTAAAAATTGGGTTGAGTATTCAATTTCTTCTGTAGGCTGCTCCCATTGATTAGCATTCACTTCTGACGAATAGGTATATCCATCATGCTGCTCTTTTTTAGCTCTTTGCCCCAATCTGTATCCGAGAAAAGCGGCTAATGCTCCTAGTAGAGCATACAATACAAATAGAGTTGCCACTGCATGTACAGGTTGAATAGGCATAAAGCCCAACATTTTGGTAGCATAAATAAACATTTCTTCATAAATAAGAAAAATATCCCACCCGAAAAGCAGAAAGAGACGAATAACTTTATGAACCAAAATTCCTACCATTGTTAGCATTCCTGCACTTATGTAGCCGGTGATATTCCTGCCAGCAATTCGCACAGCAAGCTCCATGATAAAGCCTTCTACAGTAATTGCAATCATAGGTCCTAAAATAACAGCACTGGGCGAAATGGATTTCATAAGGGCAGTTATAACCCCTGCACGCCAGATGATGCCATACTTAGGCCATATTTGGAAAAATCCGACTACTAGTATAATAGAAATAAATGTGAGAATAGTTCCAGAGAAAGGAATACGTAGATTATGCAAAAAACTTCCCGCAATAATTTCAATGCCAGCCCACAATCCTGCCAGAACCGATGCTTTGATCCATTTATCGTTTACTATCCTTTTCGATTGCTCCATAACTTGCGGGCTTCTTCTAAATTAGTAGGGTTGTTCACGTTCATAAAAGCATGTTCGTCGTAAAGTGGATGTTCTCTTGAAATCTCTACATACTCTACGGAAACAAAATCTAATATCTTTTTCATTTTAAATTGACTAGAATCTATTTGTTGCTGCAAAAATGGCACAACATCTTTATGATAGACTGCACACATCATTTGCAACTGACCATCGCAATCCATAGGCAGTGTAATAATTGCATTACTTTCCTTAGCTTTGGATACAAAGTATTCTAACAATGCTATAGAGACCAAAGGTATATCACACGAAACCACTAAAGTTAGCGGAGTTTCAGATGCTTTTAGTACAGAATAGATACCTCCCAATGGTCCACATTGAGGATACGCATCGGGTATCTGTGTCCAATGTATGTTTGGATAGCTAGTAGCTCCACTGCTTATCAGAATAGTGGGAGTAATCTTTTGCAATTTGTTTATCATTCTGATAAGCATAGACTCGCCGTGCATCTCAGCTTGGGCTTTATTGAAACCCATACGCTTACTTTGACCGCCAGCCAAAACCACACCTGTTATATCAGCATTATCAAAATTCATATACACGCAAATTAATAAATTTATCGGAACTTAATTGCAGTGACGATAGATTATTCTCATAGGGAGCTCTTTATACGTTGAAAAGCACTATCAGGGTCATTAAAATCAGCAGAACTAAAAATATAGGAGGGTTCGATGTTCCATTTTTCAACCACTTTATCTAACAGTTTTTCTTTCACAGAAAAAATCAGGGGAACTGAAGATTCCACAAGCTGTGTGAAACTACTGCTCCAAAGCTTTCCTCTCAACTCATATCCACCAATCTCATCAACAATTGCAATATCTGGAGTCTGCTCCAACAGCTCTTTGATGCAATCATTACCCATTTCTACACCTTCGGAGAAAAACTTAAAATGATGGGGTCGCTTTTCAAAATTTGCTATTCGTTGCATTAGTGGAGACACCTCATTTGTCTTAACATCTTTAATTTGATAACAGTCTAGCTCAACCTCATGCAATGCTACAAAGCCTCTTACCACAAAGCTATCCATCTGCAGCAACGACAATATTTTTATAAGAAAAGTAGTCTTTCCACTCTCTTTTTCACCTGATACAATAAATATTGGTTTCAATGGGCAATATTATGAGATTTATAAATAGTCTTCACAAGAAAACATGAGTC
>CAZUHZ010000312.1:0-2265 GCA_964620895.1 uncultured Dysgonomonadaceae bacterium
ACACGCGACACAGAGATTCCCACATCAATTGCAGGTCTATTACCTTGATTGAACAGCTCGGTGTCTAAAAATATTTGCCCATCTGTAATAGATATCACATTGGTTGGAATGTATGCAGACACGTCTCCAGCTTGAGTTTCTATAATAGGTAGTGCAGTGAGAGAACCTCCCCCTTTTATTTTTCCTTTCAGACTATCGGGTATGTCATTCATTTTTTCAGCTACTTCTTGCTGATTGATAATACGAGCAGCGCGCTCGAGCAGGCGCGAGTGTAAGTAAAACACATCGCCTGGATAGGCTTCACGTCCCGAAGGGCGACGGAGTATCAAGGACACTTCGCGATAGGCAACAGCTTGTTTTGACAAGTCGTCGAAAATAATGAGTGCATCACGACCAGTATCTCTGAAATATTCGCCAATGGCTGCGCCTGCAAAGGGTGCATAATACTGAAGTGCTGCGGGGTCGGATGCATTGGCTGCCACAATCACTGTGTAGTCCATAGCACGATGATGCCTCAATGTTTCTACAATGGAGGCAACAGTAGAACCCTTTTGACCAATAGCTACATAGATACAATAGACGGGTTTGCCCGCTTCAAAGTTTTCTCTTTGGTTGATAATTGTATCAACGGCAATGGTTGTTTTACCTGTTTGGCGGTCGCCAATAATTAGTTCGCGCTGTCCTCTACCAATCGGAATCATAGAGTCAATTGACTTCAAGCCAGTTTGAAGAGGTTCGTTCACAGGTTGTCTGTATATAACACCTGGTGCTTTTCTTTCGAAAGGCATTTCAAACTTCTCGCCGCTAATGTCTCCTCGTCCATCAATGGGATGTCCGAGAGGAGTGATAACGCGGCCAAGCATCTCTTCACTCACAAAAATAGAGGCAACCCTGCCAGTTCTCCTAACAATGTCGTTCTCCTTAATTTCGCTTGTGGGTCCTAACAACACTGCTCCCACATTGTCAGCTTCTAAGTTCATGACAATGGCTTGCATTCCATTTTCAAACTCAAGCAACTCGTTTGCCTCAGCATTTCTCAATCCATAGATACGAGCAACACCATCACTTATTTGTAACACGGTGCCTACTTCATCCAACTGAATTCCAGAATCTATTCCTTCGAGTTGTGCACGAAGAATATCTGATACTTCACTTACTTTTATTTTATTGTTCGACATTTTTTTGTTTTTGACTTTTAGAAGAGTAGATGTTATACAATCCGTCTGTTTCTTTCGATATATTGTTGTTTGATTGAATTTAATTGTCTTATCAAACTAGCATCCCATCGAGTAGAATCTAAATCTAAAATAAATCCGCCTAATATAGTTGGGTCTATAATTTTATCCAACTCTAATTTGCCTTCCACTTTATGTTCAATTGATTTAGTTAAATGAGCCACTGTGGCATCGTCTATTTCAACCGCTGTAATAAGTTTACCACGAAGGATGTTCTTGCTTTCGTTATAGGCATCTTGATATTGCATCATTATACTTTGCAAACAATCTTGTCTATCGTTTTCCAACAAGAGGTCGATAAACTTCACAAAAAGCTTGGTGATATTCTTGCCACTAGCAGTAATAATAAATTCTCTTTTCTTTCTTTTCGGAATTAATGGATTTTCTAGTGCAGCATGCAGGGATGGCGTTTCCACAAAAACATCCTGTAGAAATAGGGCTTGTTCATAGATTTCTCCCTCCTTGTTGTTGTTTTCTGCAAACTTCAACAAAGCCCTTGCATATCTCACTGCTATTAATCCTTTATTCATTTACTTTTTTATACGTTTTACGATATATTAATCTCATCAACAAGACGTTCTATCATGCTCATTTGACTTTCCTTGTCTTTTAAATTATCTCTTAAAACCTTTTCGGCTATATCTACTGATATAAGCGCTATTTCTCGCCTTATGGCGTTAATAGCCTCTTCTCTTTCTTGAACTATTTGCTTGCGAGCATTCTCAATAAGAAGTTTTGTCTCCTCTATAGCCTCTTCCTTCGCTTTTTCAAGAATCAAAGCTCTTTGTTTTGCTGTTTCAGTAAGAATTTGTTCTTTTTCTTTTACAGCTGCATCAATGAGTATCTTATTTTTCTCTTGAGTATGCTCCAACTTTTCATTGGCTTGTTTTGCTGCATCAAGCGATTCGTCGATAAATTTCTTTCTACTGTCTATCTTATCTAAGATTACAGGAAAAGCAAACTTGCCTAAAATAAAAAGCACGATCCCAAATGCAATTGTCATCCAGAATACTAATCCTGGATCTGGAGT
>CAZUHZ010000313.1:0-2263 GCA_964620895.1 uncultured Dysgonomonadaceae bacterium
TTTACCTGAATGGAACATACAGGGGTGTATACGCTATGACCGAACAAGTGAAAGTGGCAAAAGAAAGATTTGATATTGAATTGGTAACACCTTCTGATAATTCTGGTGAAGCTTTAACAGGAGGCTATTTGCTTGAGCTGGACTTTCATTACGATGAAAAGTTTAAATTTAAAACAGATAAGGAGCGACTCCCTATTATGTTCAAAGATCCAGAAGAACCTACAGCGGAACAGTTCAATTATGTAAAGGATTACTACAATCTTGCCGAGAGGGTTTTATATTCTGATAATTACAGGGATCCAGAGGAAGGCTACCGTAAATATATTCATGTTGAGTCGTTTATTGAATATTTTATTGTACAAGAGTTAGCAAAGAATGTTGACGGAAATTTACGCGGAAGTTGTTACATGTCAATTCGTCGAAACGGTAAAATAGAGCTACCCTTGGTATGGGATTTTGATATTGCATTCGGCAATGCAGATCATATCACATCGGAGCAAGGGGCAACGTCTGCAGAATATGATGGTTGGTTTATTAAAACCCAATCACCATGGTATGATCGCCTTTTTCAAGATCCCGATTTTGTTGCTGAACTGAAAAATAGATGGAACGGAATGAAACCCAAATTAGACGAATTGCCCAACTTTATAACTAAACGTGCTTTGAGATTAAAAGATTCGCAAGCCAAGAATTTCGGTTCTAAAGCAAGTGGCGGTGCTGGATGGGATATTACTAAGGTGGAATGGAATACAAATAGAGTAAGAGGTTCTTACGATGCAGAAGTAAACTATCTTGTGAATTTTGTAGAAAAACGCATTGAATGGTTGGATACCAATATTAATAGTCTCAACTAAAAGTTACATAGATCTTATTATATTGATGTGGTTTTTATTTGATTATTAAAAGATAGTTAGTTCGTGTATGAATTTAATATATAGCTCACAGTAGGATTGTCAATCTTAACTGTGAGCTTTTTTTGTATTTAAATTCAAAATTAGCTTGCAGTTCGTATTCATAAGATCGCAATATGAATATGGAATAATTGAATTCAAGTTATATTTTTATATCCAAACTATTTGCAATCGGTTTTGTTTTATTAGGTAATGGAACAAATGATGCAAAAACTATTTTTGATTCTTACTGTCATGTTTTTATTACAAGCATGTAATAAAAGTCATGATTTTAAAAAAGATGAGATTGAAGATGTCGTTGAGACAAAGGAAGCAAAAAAGGATAATGAACGAAACAACGAATATAGCGAATCGCCTGTTTCTTTAGATAGTATAGATGCTGTTTTCTACAAAGATTTACAATATGGTCCTTATGCTGAAAACACATTTGATATATTTATGCCCAAATCTGATAAGCCTACACCATTAGTAATATATATTCACGGAGGTTATTTTATTTTCGGTGATAAAACAGATCCATATGTTAATACATGGGATTTTGAATGGGACACCCCCAATTTAATTAAAGAACTATTGGCAAATAAGATAGCTTTTGCAAGTATCAATTACCGATTATTGACTGAGGATGGAGACAAAGAGGGTGTGTTGAAACCAATGACAGATAGCAAACGTTGTTTACAATATATACGGTTTAATAGTGAATTGTATAATATTGACAAAGGGAATATATTATTATCGGGTCGTTCGGCAGGAGCAGGCACTTCTATATGGTTAGCTTTTTCAGATGATATGGCAGATCCTGAAAATTTTGATCCCGTTTTACGTGAATCAACACGTGTGAAAGGGATAGCAGTAAGGGCAACACAATCTACATATGACTTACAAAGATTTCAATCGGATGTTTTTAGGGTGTTCGATTTTAGATGGATTGAATATCTAAGAAATAATCCTGGTCAAATTCCTTTATTTAAGTCATTTTATGGTATTACTGACTTGGAGTCCTATTATTCTGACCGTGTTACCAATTATCGAAAAAAAGTGGATATGTTAGAATTGATGAGTGCAGATGACCCCGAGTTTTGGGCATCTAATCCATTAAGTCCTATAACCGCCGTGCCTGCTAATAGAGATGTTTTGACTCATCATGCGCTTCATGTAAAAGTGCTAAAACAGTGGAGCGATAGTATTGGTATTCCCAGTATAGTATATTTTGATGGTTATGATGACCCAAGCGGCGAAAGCTATCAAGATTTTATTATTAGAAAGTTGCGAGAGAATTAAAAAGTATATCTTGAAATATTAGTGTCCGCTAAAAGTTTTCTCGAATTAAATAACCGAAAAGTAAAAGGGCT
>CAZUHZ010000314.1:0-2233 GCA_964620895.1 uncultured Dysgonomonadaceae bacterium
GAGTGGACTCAAAATTATTAAAAAAGATAATTGTCGGTCATCTTTCTTTCAAAAGAGAGCGTGACTGACAATTATACTAAATAGAATAATTACATTTGTAGTATATTATAAATCAAACAATGTAATATACAACATCATCAAATGACTATTAGCCCGCGAGACAAAGAGTTTGAGTTAGTTAAGCATATACGGAAAGGCGATTCTTCAGCAATGAAGGATTTATATAACCGCTATATAAAATACTTGACTGCTGTATGCGCTCGCTATATCATTAATGAAGCCGACCTTAAAGATATACTGCAAGAGAGTTTTATTAAAATATTTACATCAATAGACAAGTTTGAGTATCGTGGCGTTGGGTCGCTTAAAGCGTGGATGGCAAGGATAGTAGTAAATGAATCTTTGACATTTCTTAAAAAGAATGAGCGATTCGATTTTGTTCAAAACGAATGGGATTTGCCCGATGTGACAAATGAAGAAGACCAGACACCCGATACAGATGATATACCTGCTCACGTTATCCAAGAAATGATTCGTCAATTGCCTGCTGGATACCGAACAGTTTTCAACTTGTATGTCTTTGAAAACAAAAGCCATAAAGAGATAGCCTCCACACTCAATATTAAAGAGAATACATCTGCATCGCAATTACATAAGGCTAAAAAGAGCTTGGCAGAAAAAATTAACGAATATAAGATGACTCCTGGTATATGGAAGAAAAATGGATAAATAACTTGCAACAAAAAATGCATTCCCACGAAGAGCCTGAACCATTAGGACTGTGGGACGACATTGAAGTTGCAATCAATAAAAAGAGTCCTACTCCTATCATTAATCGTAGGAAAGCAGTACTTTGGTCAGCTATAGGTGGTATTGCCGCAATGCTAACTCTTATATTCCTTCTTGGCAGAAGGGACACTGCTTTGCTTACAGTTCCCACCAATGTAGAACGTCCAATGGCTGAACAAAAGATTCAAAAATTAACTAGAGATAAAACGACCAGTAAAATAGTTGATCAGATAGAGGAGAAGAAAACTCTTCTTGCTACCAACACAACATCATACACAGAGCAAGATGCGAGCAACACAATAAAGCACACCTTTGTAGAGACATCAGATAAAGAGGATGCAACAAAAAAGCTTGAATATGAAACCATAATAGAGTCCGAAAAAGAGACTCAAAAAGGTTCAGATAATAAAGAAGCAGTAGTTGCAAAAGAGAGGCAAGCTCAAAAGCAAGACAATCTCGCCAATGGAAACAGAGAGTATGAATCGCTTGATAATTACAACTTTAGGAAAAGACCAAATAATAGAGGCAAACTAATTGCTAGTGTCTATAGTACCAATCTGCCCAACACAACGGGACAAAGCAATGGTTATGGCGAGCTTATTGCAAAAACAACACTTCCTCGCCAAATGTCGGCTAATAGTATTCAAGAGCAAAGTAATGCTGGAGATGTCATCTTTTCTAATATAGGAGAAGAGACTCATACAAAAACAGAACACAAACAGCCCATTAAAGCAGGTTTATCAATACGCTATCAACTTAACGATAAATTTGGTATCGAAAGCGGATTGACATACACATACCTATCATCGAATCTTACTTCGGGCACAGACAAAAGTCTTTATAAAACAGAGCAATCGTTGCAATATATAGGTCTTCCTCTTAATGTCAGCTACAGTCTTTGGGAGAATAGACAACTGAGTTTTTATGTTACAGCGGGAGGTTTAGCTGAAAAATGTATAGCTGTAAAATCTCACACAGATTACATTATTGACAATCAGATTATACCGAACGATGATGACGAGACAATCAAAGATAAGCCTTTTCAATTTTCTCTAAACAGTTCAGTTGGAGTGCAATACAATATATCTCACAAGTTAGGGCTCTTTGCAGAACCAGGTTTAGGCTACTATTTCGATAATGGAAGCGACATAGAAACAATTTATAAAGAGAAACCTTTAAACTTTAATCTCAAAATAGGTTTAAGGGTGAATATTAATTAGGTGGAAAGTTTTTCTGTTTGATAATTTTTGCCTTACAATTATGATGCAATTCGGAAATCTATTTGTCGGCAGAGAGACGTAACAGTCTTTTAGTTGGCAATTTGTCAATGAATTAATACTTTGTGGACTACTCCTAACCAAAATAAATATTGCTCTGCAGCAAAATAAATAGCAAAAAATTAAACAAAACCCATCAAAAATACTACTTTTACGTCAAAGCTTAA
>CAZUHZ010000315.1:0-2225 GCA_964620895.1 uncultured Dysgonomonadaceae bacterium
ATATCAACATACTTAAGTACAATATTCTGTTCACTTTTACTGTATTTGTTTAATAGAAAACTATTGTACAAAGGTAAACAATTTGTTTTGTTCTCCACATTTGTTGAAGTTGATATTGATTCTCCATTGAGTTTTGATACTGAGCAAAAACTAATGCTACAAACCGCTCGCGCCGATTTGCAATCGGTGTGTTGCGAAGCAAAAGAAGTAAAAAGAAGCTTTTCGCTAAAGCGACACACCCTGACGAAATAGTTTAGATTTCACAGGGCAAGCGCATTGCAAATGCGCGCGAGCGAAGCAAGGCCCCCTTTGCGTCTTTGCGAGAAAAAAACAGCTTTCTTGCTCAGCGGAGCATTTCTATTTCACTCAACAGGTTTTATAATATAATACACACCCGTTGTGAAGAAATCTCTTAAGTAGGGAATTTGTTTTATAAATTTAAACTGCCGGCGTGGTTTCAAACCAAATTTATACTCATAAATGGGGGAAATAAGAAAATGCTCTTTTCCAACCAACGAATACCCAGCACCTTTATATATTTTTTCAAACCTATTAATGCCGATACCAGTTTCCTTGATATCCATAAGATAAGCTACATCTTCTTTAGACTTGTTGAGTAAAAACTTATAAGCTATTTTTGGCAAAAGGTGTATCCATGGCAGTCGGGAAAGCACTTTACTTTTGCATATTTGTTGATGTCCGCCAAAAGGCATATACCAAGGTGGAAACCCCAGAAAGACATGCCCATTGGGCTTTAGGTACTCTTTTAAGGCAGAAAGTAATTTTTCTTGTTCATGAACATGTTCAATGACATCTTTTAAAATGATAAGGTCAAATTCCCCCCCCCGAAATTTTTCTTTAAAGTTAGGGTCGAATATATTTTTATTGTATAATTCAATTCGCCCATCAGCAATTTCCTTTCTCAGGTAAACACTTGCTTGCTCAAAGCGCAAAGCATCAAGCTCTACACCTGTACCTAAACAGCCCTCATCAACGAAAGCCCGTAAAACCCCTCCCTCTGCACAGCCAACCTCCAGCACCCTAAGTTTTGGTTTCATTTTAAATCCGCTAGATTTCATGAATGGGATAATAGAATCTTTGGTGTTCTTTATCTGTGTTTTAAAATAGGCGAATCTATCTAAGTGAAAATCGTACATAATAAGAATATAAATGTATTTAAAAATCAAATGTAAGCAATAAAAATAAGACTCATACACGTTTTTTAGAAAAACTCTATTTGATAATGATTTGGGCCCCAAAAATATGTAGGTGGAACCGTAGAGTATTGGTTCAATGGTGCTGTTGAGGTAGAGTAGGGTGTAATGTGAGAGCAAGATGTATTTAATCAAAAGCTAATAGTCAGCACTTTAGTTATGGGGATAATTTATTAATACAATATACAAGATGTTTTGTCTCTAAGATACAAGGATCAAAATGCTTTGTCTCTAACATTTGTGATAATACTAGAGACAAAGCTTCCTGAATCAGATGTATTGTGGAATCCGCTCGCGCCGATTTGCAATCGGTGTGTTGCGAAGCAAAAGAAGTAAAAAGAAGTTTTTCGCTAAAGCGACACACCCTGACGAAATAGTTTAGATTTCACAGGGCAAACGCATTGCAAATGCGCGCGAGCGACATTTTTTATCCGTTGTGGTGTTTATTCCATAGGAGTGGCACTGCTCCTACTCATATCGATACATTGTATTCCTCCCATCGCCTGTTTTAACAAGAATACCCTTATCAGTTGCTTCCCTTAAATCGCGACTGGCAGTTGATGCCGATATATCTTTAAAATGTTGCATATACTCCCTACGTGCAAACTCTTTTTCTTTTACAACCGATTGATACAACTTTATTCTATCCATCCCTGTTAAGTGAGCAGGCTGAGTGGTAAGCAACTGCTCCAATGCTTTGTCAATAACACCCAGCATAAACTCGATAAAGAGCGTAGAATTGCCCAATGTATCGCACTTGGCAAGCGTGCTGTAATATAGCTGTTGATGCTGCTTAATAAGCGTTTCGATTGGCAAAAACTCAAACAGAGGATAGTGTTGCATCAATAGCACTGTTTGCCAAAGACGTCCCATTCTGCCATTTCCATCTATAAAAGGGTGTATAAACTCAAACTCGTAATGAAACACACAGCTTTTTATGAGCAACAAATCTTCATCGTGCTTCACATAATTCAATAGTGATTTCAACTGCCCTTCAATTAAATGTGCAGG
>CAZUHZ010000316.1:0-2208 GCA_964620895.1 uncultured Dysgonomonadaceae bacterium
GCTTCATCTTTGATGTTAACAAATATAGAATTTATTTCTGTAAATTGGTATTGTTTTAAAAAATAATTTGTACATTCGTATAATATAAATGAACTTAATCAAGTTTAACTGTATTTCTGTACCCTGTTACCATTAGATACAAAAAGAGAAGTACCGTTTAATTTGACTTTACTATTAACCCATATATTAAAACTATTATGAGTAAACTATCACGCATTGTTGGAATTATCTCGATATGGTTGCTCGGGATTTTGCCTGTTTTATCTCAAAACCTATACCTAAAAGGTGTTGTGGCTGATGAATCTTCAGGCAATCCGCTCTCATTTGTAACTGTATCAGTTTCTAGCTCTTCCGATCCCGTAGAAAGTGGTATGGATGGTACTTTTGTTTTTACACATTTAATTGAGGGAACCTACACCATTCAATTTAATGCTTCGGGATACGAAAATTTAATTATAGAAAGAGAAGTTGTTTCTCCTGGAATCGATTTGGGCACAATAAAGCTGAAACCTGCTGCTTTAGCGGGAGGTTTATCAGATTTGTTAGTGATGGACTTAGAGATGGAGAGTGAAATTCAAGAAATCTCACCCTTGTTATCTTCGTCACGAGATGTTTTTAACAATGTTGCCTCTTATACATTGAGCCCTGCCAGATTTAGTCAGCGAGGCTACGAAGGTAAATATTCAGATGTGTATTTGAATGGCCTTAAGATGAACGATATGAATTCAGGAAATGTCATATGGTCGCTTTGGGGTGGAGTAAATGATGCTACTCGTAATCAAGAAAACTATTTTGGATTAGAATCGGGCAACTTTGCTTTTGGTAATGTCGGAGGGGTTGGCAATGTGATAACTAGGGCATCTAAATTTAGACCTGGCTCACGTTTAACCTACTCAATGAGCAATCGCACCTATACCAATAGGGCTATGATTACTCATGCTACAGGAGTGATGGACAACGGATGGTCGTTGGCTTTTTCTACTTCTCGCCGATGGGGAGAAGGTGGTTATGTTGATGGAGTGTTTTACGATGCATGGGGTTATTTCTTAGCATTAGAAAAAAAGATCAACGATAGTCATTCAATTGCTTTTACTGCCGTGGGAACCCCTACTGAGCGTGGTGTAGCAAACGGATCAACACAGGAGGTGTATGATTTGGTAGGTTCTAATTTTTACAACTCTAATGTGGGTTATCAAGACGGGAAAAAATGGCGCAATGCCAGGGTGAGAGACAATCACGAACCCATTATGCTACTCAATCACTATTGGGATTTTAATGTAGATACCAAATTGACTACCTCTGTAGGTTATAGATTTGGATATAATGGATATTCAGCCATGAACTGGTATGATGCTCCAGACCCACGCCCCGATTACTATCGCAATCTACCAAGCTATTTCGATAATGATGGAAAGAGGGATCAAGCCAATGAAGTGAGCAGACAGTGGAGAGCAGATCCCAATACACGCCACATCAACTGGGATAGACTATATAGAACGAACTACGAAAACAATGAAACTATACACGACGAGTATGGTAATATCATAGCACAAGGAAGACGCTCTAAGTATGTGATAGAAGACCGTCATAACGATCAAAAACAGATAAGTGCAGCGATGGTTTTCAATACAAAACTCTCAGATATTTTTAAATTGGATGTTGGGGTTAATTATCGCAAAAACACAACCGCTAACTTTAATACAATAAAAGACCTGTTAGGTGGTGAGTATTGGCTCGACATTGACCAATTTGCAGAGAGAGATTTTGCTTACGATCAAAACATTATTCAAAGCGACTTGCGCAACCCTAATAGAATTGTGAGAAAGGGCGATACATACAGTCACAACTACGATGCTCATATTCAAGATTATAAATTGTGGGCTACAGGTACTGCCAATTTCTTGAAAGTAGATACTTATGCTGGTATTGAAGTTGGAAGGTCGTCTTTTTATAGAACTGGTAATTATCAGAGAGGACTTTTTCCTAACAACTCTTATGGAGATTCTGAAACGAAAAACTTTGCAGAGTTTGCAGGTAAAGTGGGAGGAACATATAAAATATCGGGTCGTCATTATATAACTGCAAATGCAGGTTATTTAGAAAAAGCACCTCATTTCGTAAATTCATTTATTTCGCCACGAACCCGCAATACGCTTGTTAGCGATTTGAAAACAGAAAAGGTTGCTAGCGCAGATATCAATTACCTAA
>CAZUHZ010000317.1:0-2194 GCA_964620895.1 uncultured Dysgonomonadaceae bacterium
TATATCTACGACGTTTCTTAATTTTTGGGCTTTAAATAAAGCTACATTTGAAGCCCTTATTTTGTCTCTGCGGAAGCGGAGGGATTCGAACCCTCGGTACAGTTGCCCGTACGCAAGTTTAGCAAACTTGTGGTTTCAGCCACTCACCCACACTTCCTTTAATTTGTTGTTTGAATGCTGAAATAATTTCGGATGCAAATATACAAGATTGTTTTTGACTTTTCAAAGAAAAAGAATGAATAATTTGCACTATGTGATTTTTAGTACCGTAAGTCGCTTTCATTGAGTTGGTACCTGATAAAGCTAGGCTATATTATTTTTGATATTTTAATTATGAAGAGCATGTCGCTGGCTTTTTTTGGGAAAGTTCCGTATTTAGATGGATATTAATTATATTTGCAAATTGATTAGCAAGTTGATCTCTTGTAAGATTGAAAAGTAATAACAATCCATTACAATTATGGTGAAATCTAAACATAAACGACTCAAGATTTTTGCAGTTATTATTGCCACACTAATGGTAATGGCGTTGGTACTTGGGTGGTATATAAGAAGCACTGTTCTCAAACCACTTGAATTGACTGAAACTGCCTATCTCTATATAACACCTGATACTGATTACAATGAAGTAGTTGCACAGATAAAAGAGCAGGTGGAGTTACCATCGGAACGGGTGTTTGAAATGCTGTCTGAGCGAATGAAGTATCCAGAAGTAGTGAAAACTGGACGATATGCCATTAAAAATGGAATGACTGTGCCTGATTTGATTAGGGTGTTGCGAGCAGGCAGTCAAACGCCCACAAAGATAACTTTCAACAACATGCGAACGAAGGAGGATTTGGCAGGACGTATATCGGAGCAATTGATGATAGATAGCTTGTCGTTGTTGACAGCATTGAAGGACACAACGACGATTGCCGAATTGGGTTTTGACGACAAGACAATTGTGGTGATGTTTATACCCAACACTTATGAGGTGTATTGGGATACAAGTGTAGAAAAGTTGCTTCAAAGAATGAACAGGGAGTACCACGCATTTTGGAATGATAGTAGAAAAGCAAAAGCCGAGAAGATTGGATTGAACCCAATTGAGGTGTCAACCTTAGCATCGATTGTGGAAGAGGAGGCAACCTATGCTGACGAATACCCAATTGTGGCTGGGCTATACCTAAACAGATTGAAGCGTGGTCAGCGCTTAGAGGCCGATCCTACGGTGAAGTTTGCATTGCAAGACTTTGCTCTGCGACGCATTTTGTATAAACACCTTGAGGTGGAGTCGCCCTACAATACTTACAAGAATGATGGGTTGCCTCCAGGACCTATCCGCATTCCTTCTATAAAAGGGATTGATGCTACTCTGTCGCCAACCGACCACAATTACCTATTTATGTGTGCCAAGGATGACCTGTCGGGGCGTCACAACTTTGCCACTACTCACGCACAGCATATACGCAATGCTGCAAAGTATCAGCGAGCATTGAATGAAAGGAAGATTTATAAGTAAATTGGGGAAGTGAGATGTGGGTGGACAGAAAAATAGCACCTTTCTTTTTATGAAAGATGCTATTTAGTTTTTGCCCTCTTCTTATCAAAGACTTTTTAAAAAGAGGTTTTCTAGCAGGCTCTAGTTATGAGATATTATCTATTGCCAGACTGTGGATTTCTTCTTCCAGCTCGATTAGATTCTCTTACCTCTTTGCGTAGTTCATTCCATTTGTCTGCTTTCTCTTTTCCGATTATCTTTGCTAAATCTGCATTTTGAGATTCCATCTCTTTTTCTCTCATTTTACGGAACTCTTCACGACTAACGTCTCGGTTTTGTGCTCCCGTGCCACGCTGGTCTCTGTGTTTTTTTACTTGCTCAAGACGTTCTGCATCTTGTTTTTCAATCAAAGCTAACACTTGTGTAGTTTGTTCTGCCGTTAAATCTAGCTCCTTAGCCATTAAGTCGGCTCTTTCTTTGGGGGTAGAGTTCATAATACGACCCGATCGTCTGCTGTCAACATTTTGTCTTCTGTTGTTGTTTTGTGACGAAACTGACATGCTTACTGTAAGCAAGAGTGTTGCTACTAAAAATAAATACTTTTTCATAATCTAATTGTTTTAAAGGATTTGTACTGTTATGTTGAATCCAAAAGTACTAAATAGTTTAATGCCATGCAAACAATAATGTTTGTTTTACTACTTGATAGTC
>CAZUHZ010000318.1:0-2188 GCA_964620895.1 uncultured Dysgonomonadaceae bacterium
CGATTGGCAGATTTGTCTTTCTCATGCAAACTCAAATAGCACTTACCCGACACCGCCATGCACAATGCACCATGGCAAAACATCTCTATGCGAATTAACTCTCCCGCAGGACCTTTTATTTGTTGTTCATTGATGTCTTTGTATATTTGCGCCACTTGGTCTAGATTTAGTTCTCGTGCCAACACTACCACATCGGCAAACTGTGCATAAAACTTGAGCGACTCTGTATTGGTAATATTTAATTGAGTAGAAAGATGCACCTCTACACCCACAGTGCGGGCATACATCATCACGGCAACGTCTGATGCAATGATGGCAGATACGTCAGCTTCTTTCGCAGCATCAACAATGGTGTGCATCAGCTCAATATCGCCATCATATATCACAGTATTAACAGTGAGGTACGATTTAAGACCGTTCTCATTGCATATTGCTACAATCTTAAACAGGTCTTCTGTTGTGAAGTTGTTGGCTGATCGTGCACGCATGTTCAATCCCTCTATCCCAAAATAGATAGAGTCTGCGCCTCCTTGTATGGCTGCCATAAGAGATTCGTATGAACCTACGGGGGCCATTATTTCGTAATTGTTTATATTTTTCATTGAGGTTTCTCCTTTGGAGTAGTTCAAAAGAATTTGTTTGTGAGGATCTTGTTCGTTAAAGGCATAATGGTCTGAAGTTTTATTTGAATAATTAAAACTCAGGTTTTTTAAACGAGCGCGACCTGTCGATGATAGCTTTGTTTTTTTTGTCCAACCTTCTCAATTGTGAAGTAGAGGGATTATCTCTATTGAAGTCTGATGACAGTAGTTTTACTATTAATTCAGTGTCTGAGCTATCAACCAGTTTAAAGATGACAGTTTTGTCTTCTAATACTCTATTTTTTACTAGCCGTATGGTATAGTCAGTGTCGGCTTCGTAGTCGAAAGTAGCTTTATCATACAGCAAATCGGAAACTTTAATTGCAGCTATCTTAGGGTTGAACTTAAATAATACAATTCCATGCTCATCGCTTATTTTCAAGCCGATGGTTTTGTTTTTTTTGTTTAGAAACTCTGTCCGCACCCCTTTTAATGAATAGCCATCCTCACAAAAAAGTTGTACCTGTGTGGTATCTTTCTTTTCGGCACTACGAGTATCTATTTTTGTTTTTGTGCCACTATAGGTTGCTGTGTTTATTACAATAAAATCATCTATGATTTCATACGTTCCTTCCCCAGTAAACACTATGCCCAAGGCATCGTTTCCTCTTATACTAAATGTCACATAATTGTCGTTGAATGAGAGGGAGTCGGGACCTTCAAAATAAGTGCCACTTATCTCTTGTGCATTGAGAGTGAGTGAGAATAGTGCGGTGGCGAGTATGAGTAATATCTTCATTGCGGGTAGGTGTTTTGAGTTGTTTTAAATTATGCTTACTGCTTACAATAGGCACAATCAGTATATCAATCTTTGTACAAAGATAAACATAATTTAGAACAGATAAATCTATCTGTTGGTATTTCTTTAAAGTGTTCTTATATTATGTGTTAACTTTAACAAGAGAAACGGATGCCACATCTAGGGCATCCGTTTTCTAATTATATTATTTACTTAGTAGAAAATTTCTATTTCTTCTCTTTAGCTTCTTCTTTTGGCTCTTCCACCATCTTCATCTCTTCCACATTTAGTTTCACTTTTGTGAAAGCTTTTTTCAATTTGGTTGTGTCTGTTCTGTTTGCCCAATAGGTTACGTTCACAGACATTTCATCTTGATTAATATCCAAAGCTGTGATTCCTTTTTCGAAAGCTATATAGCTGTTTATTTTGTTTACGCAGCTATTGCACATATCGTCGAGACGAATCTCAACGGTCTCTTTCTTTTTTTCTACTTTTGGTTTCTTTGCATAACTAATGCTTGTCATACAAGCAAATACAATTAATAGGGTAACTAATTTCTTCATGTTGTTATGTTGTTTTAAAATGTTTATTCTATTAGTTCGTTTTTCGCTGGCGCAAGTCTCCAGACTTGTGCCTCAAACTCTTAAGGCACAGGTCAGAGAGCTGCGCCAGCAAAGAAATGATTAATATCTAGGAATTGTAAATCGCAACCCCCCATATATCTTGCGACCATGCACTGGTCCCCAAATCATTGTTGCATCAAAGTTGTCGCTACGTGGGCTAGCCGCATCAATTATAGGATTGTCTT
>CAZUHZ010000319.1:0-2176 GCA_964620895.1 uncultured Dysgonomonadaceae bacterium
TTTTATAAATCGAATCTCAATGATCCTTCATCCCTCACAGGTGGATACATAGATTTAATCTTCACACCTATCGATATGTTACAACTGAGCAACACATTGACCTACTACAACCACATGTCTAACGCATCACAGTTCAATCAACAATCAATAATGCTGGATACACATTTGCGCTACAGGTTAAACGAGAAGTTCTATACGAACTTTTATGGCGGTATGCCACTAAAGGAGATGAATAGTAATAATGATCAAGTATTACCACTTTTGCCACAAAAATATGTGGGTGGAACAGTAGAGTATTGGTTCAATGGTGCTGTCGGGGTAGAGTCGGGTGTAACGTGGAAGCAAGATCTGTTTAATCAAAAGCTAATACCAAGACCTGTTATTGGGATTATTATTGATAAGAGTAGGCGATAGAGACTCGCAGTTCTGCATTGGGTTATGTTATGATAAAACTATGGTGTCTTTATTATACTCTAACCACTTGCATAAGAGGTTCAAACGAGTATAGTGCTGGTCTTCTTCCTGATGCAGGCTCTTTTTCTGTTAGATAACCAGCTCCTACTAATTTTTTAGATATTATTGTAGCCGTAGCAGTTGGTATTCCTGATGAAGAGGTGAATTTATTATTCCTGAAAATAGGATAAGTAAAAACAAAGTCTAAAGCATGAAGACTCCATTTAGATGAAAGCAGGTCTGTAAATATCTCTTTCATTTCCTCATATAGGTTTTTAATATTTTCAGCAATTTGCAGATTCTGTATAGCTTGCTGTTCAACCGCATTTAAGAAAAAAACAAGCCATTGATTCCAATTCTCATTTTCTGAAACCTGTCGCATTGTTTCTATATATGCTGTTTTGTATTCTTCAAAATATCGACTGATATAAAAATGAGGATGTGATAAAGCACCTTCTTTCCATAAAAGTAAGGTAATAAGCATTCGTCCAATCCTTCCATTACCATCTTGAAAAGGGTGCAAGGCCTCAAATTCTAAGTGAGCCAAAGCTACTTTTATTAATAGAGGGTAATTACTTGTTTTTAAAAAATGAAAAAGATTATCTAGTCCTTCTTGTAATTTCTCGGGACTTATAGGGATAAAATCTATTTTGCGTTTAAATTTATCAGCTAAGAAGTTTTGTTCAGTTTTAAAAGCTCCAGGAGACTTAGACGCACCTCTACCGTGAGAAAGTAATTGTTGGTGCATTTGTTGAATAAAATATGAAGAGATTTCGTAGCCATCTTCAATTGCTGACTGTGCGTTTTTCAGCGTTCGTTCATATAAGATTGTTTCTATCACATCAGATTTAGAGTCTGTAGATGTTTCAATATTATTATCTGCCTGATATTGCAATATTTGATCCATTGTGCTTATGGTTCCTTCTATTCTAGAAGATATTACAGCTTCTTGGTTACGCAGAGGCGCAAGTAAAATTTCATTATTATGAAGATTCTTGAGCATCTGATCAAACCTTGCTAATGCATCAGTAGCTAGTAGTAATTGTTGAATAAACTGGGTATAATCTATGTTCTTTGGTGGGAACTTCCCATAATGATATTGTACAGCATTTTCAATATTTCTATTCATATTTAGTAGTTTTGAAAACAAATATACTGAAAATATTAGAGACAAGCATTGTTTGTTTATAAAATTTTGGCATAAATGATTATCAAGAACACTTGTCTATAAGATTTACCTATCAAAAAAGTTTGATCCTCGTTTCTATACAAATATGATAGACTAGATGTTTTGTCTCTAAGATACAAGGATCAAAATGCTTTGTCTCTAACATTTGTGATAATACTAGAGACAAAGCTTCCTGAAAAAGGTTATAATAGTTGATAATACAATCCCGTTTTTTATCCGTTGTGGTGTTTACTCCATAGGAGTGGCACTGCTTCTACCCATACCCATACACCGTATTCCTCCCATCGCCTGTTTTAACAAGAATACCCTTATCAGTAGCTTCCCTTAAATCGCGACTGGCAGTTGATGCCGATATATCTTTAAAATGTTGCATATACTCTTTGCGTGCAAACTCTTTTTCTTTTACAACCGATTGATACAGCTTTATTCTATCCATCCCTGTTAAGTGAGCAGGCTGTGTGGTAAGCAGCTCCTCCAACGCCTTGTCAATAATGTCAAGCATAAACTCGATAAAGAGCGTAGATTCGCCCAACG
>CAZUHZ010000320.1:0-2168 GCA_964620895.1 uncultured Dysgonomonadaceae bacterium
TGGAAAAATATATTAGGTGTTGGTTTGCCCTCTCGCTCTTTTTGAATCTCTTTTATTCGCTCTTCGCTTTCAGCAACAATCCGAAGAGCTACATCAGCTTTGCCCACCATTTCGCCAAGATGAACAAACTGATTGGCAATTTCTTTAAAAGATTTGGGCGACTCAAACACCATTACTTCTATGCCAAACTTGCGCAGTGTTTCTATGTCTTTCTGGTCGGTAAGGCCAAGCACAAGCACCAAATCGGGTTTCATCGACACTGCTTTCTCCATGCTGAGGGTTACTGCGCTTGCCACTATTTCGATGTCATCGTTTTCGGCAGCCACGCAATAGCTTGTTCTACCCACAAGTTTATCCTCTGCACCTAAGTAGTAGAGACTTTGTGTAATGGATGGGGCGAGCGAAATAATGCGTTGGTAGTTTTGTGCAGATAGTGTGGCTATGCAGAGTACAAAAAGCACAGAGAGGATAATTCTTCTATTCATTGTTACAATGGGGGTTAGTTTTTAAATTTAATTGTTGGTGAAGTTGGTTTTAAAAGCTTCTTTCTACTGTTCTATTGAAGTCAGCTTGTTGCTTTTAGGCCAATCAGCTTTTCAAGTGCTTTTTGTCTTTCTCTAAAATATCTTTTATGTAGTTGGTAATATCATCCCATGGCAACAATTTCCCTTTGCCTAAATCACCGCAAGCCAGCATCCCCTCTTTCGTATCTAGCACATGATAGCCATGAGCCTCTAGCTTCTTTATGTTCTCTTGCACAAAAGGGTTTTCGTACATAGCAGTGTTCATAGCAGGAGCAATCACCACGGGGCATGTTGCCACCATTACTGTGGTAGAGAGCATATCGTCGGCAATACCCGATGCTATTTTGCCAATAATGTTTGCGGTTGCGGGTACTATCACAAATAGATCGGCGTTTTTGCCCAAGTCTATGTGGGTTGTATCCCAATGGTCAACGGGGTCGTACATATCGGTCACTACCAAATTGCCCGACATAACCTGAAAGGTGAGGGGACGCACAAACTCTTGTGCCGATTTGGTCATTATTACGTTTACATTGTAACCATCTTTCTTTAGTTGGTTTACTATCTCTATCGTTTTATAACAAGCTATTCCCCCTGTTACTCCTACAACTATATTTTTCATAATGTTTTATGCTTTCTAGTTTAGTTAATCTTATCGAATGCTAAGTTGACAATAGCTTTGGCAATCTCTTTTTTGCCAATGGGGTGAGCTACAGGTTCTCCTTTGTATAGCAACACTCCTGCATGTCCTTCTACTGAGAGTTGCGATGCTTCATTGGCAAACACAGCATCGCAGTTGTTGGTCTTTCTTAGTTTTTCTGCTTGCTTTATCATATTGTTATCTTCGTTGTGCTTTACCAATTTAAAACCAACCAAGAAAGTTTTGGCATTCATCTTTTTAATCAAAGAGATTACTTTCGGTGTGGTTTCAAATCCCATTATTATCTCTTGGCTCGACGATATTTTATCCTCTGGTCTGTGCCTATATTTTGGACAAGATAGCACCTCTTTAATCTCTTTTATGGTAATGTTGTTGTTTCCCACAAAATTGAAGTACAACTCTTCAGCCAAATCTTCTTTAGATACAGAGTAGGAGTAGGCGAAATCTGATATTGCCATGGCGTGGATGAAGATATCAACGTTCACTTCATTCATCAATGTCTTCACTGCATCATACACGCTTTGGGTGTTGGTCACCTCAATAAAGTTGATGTGCGATGTTTGCTCTGGGTTCAACTTATTTGTTACAGCCCTTGGTGCTTTTATGTAATGCACTGTGAAATCTCTGTTGTTATGCTTGTGCATATAAGAGAGTACAACCTCAAGACAATGCCACGATAGCGAGCCCGAGCTCATGTTGGTTATTTTGCGCACTCCATCTATTGCCTCTTCTGTTCCACCAGCAGTAATAGCAATATGAATCATAGTCTTTGTTTTATTTTATTATCTTCGTCTAAGATAAACACCTTTGGTTTTATCTTCTCAGCTTCTTCTTGCGAGCAGAAACCATAAGCCATAATTATTACCTTGTCGCCTGGTAGCACCAGTCTTGCAGCAGCACCATTAAGGCATATAACGCCACTATTGGCTTCACCTTCAATAACGTAGGTTTCAAATCGCTCGCCATTGTTTATATTTACTACT
>CAZUHZ010000321.1:0-2151 GCA_964620895.1 uncultured Dysgonomonadaceae bacterium
GTTGATATTATACCAAAGACGCAAAGCATTGCATCTCTACCGCACACCCATGAATAATTGAGAGTTGAAAATTGAGAATTGAGAATTGAGAATTATCTCATATCCTCACACCCACACCTCATCCCTCATCCCCCTCACCTCTTTGCCTCTCATCTTTTGATAAGCTGTTTATCAATTCTTTCGTTGCATTGTCCGCATCTTTTTTGCTTCTCTTTTTTGTAGTGCGCGATCTTAAAAGAGTACGAAAATCCTTCAAGTTATCATTTATCGATGAACTTAGCTCCACCAGCTGCTCTCTTTGCAAATTGTTGGTGCCAATTTCGTAGTTTGATTCTAAAACACTAATAAGCACTTTCAGATCATCGTATGCCGCATTTCTTATTGCCAAACCGTCCACAACATACTCCTCTTTTTCATTCATTCTAATAAGGAAGTTGTGCCTAATCTTATCATTCATTGTCACAATAGCCTCTAGCAGGTCATCCAAAAGGAGCAAGGCGGTTGCTTGTTTTATCTCTTTTTTTTGCTTCCTATCATTCATCAAATCTTCCACCATTCTACTTTGTCGGTGAATAGTGGGTGGATAGATGTTTTGTTTGTAGGGACTCACCCATATTTCAAGGCGTTTTGCTGCAACACGCTCCTCAACTATGTGCGACAGCATTTTTGCCTTTATCGAGAATCGCAAACTGCCCAAATATTCTGTACGAATAGCAACTTGCTTTTGTATTAGTTGGGTAAGTGGGTGTATTAGTTTTACGCTATTCATGCGCAACAATTTTTTACAATGTGGTGCCAGTCTATCTATTGCTATGGTTACGGATGGTACATCTATCTTTTTTGCTTCTGCCACATTATAGATAGCATCAAATAGTTCTCCAAAATCGTGGTTTCGTAAATCTTTCATGAAGCGAATGTGTATTTTTTCCATATCTAGTTATATGTAAGGAAAACAACTTTGTTTAAGTGTTTACAATTAGGTAGTATAAAGGTACAAAAAATAACTGATAGTTGTAGTGAAAATAGAAATTAAATAACAGTGAAAATAACTTCTAATAATGCCCTCACAGTCAATCGAGGTATAACTATAGTATAACAAAAACTCATTTATTATATCGCCACACCATATTGTGATGAAGCTAAAATCAATAACACTTATTTCACGAAATAGTCTTCATAGTCTCTGTGTATTCACTCTTTTGGTTTAGTGTATTTTGTTTAAATTATTGTACAGGACTACAACAAACAGATGTATATCATTCTCCACATTATATAATTAGATGAAACACAACTGTATTTATTTATTATGAACTTATTGTAAGAATAAGCACAGATGTATTTCATGTTATTTATTTAACAGAAATATAAAACACCTATGTATTTCGTTTTACTATATTTTTAGTAATTATAAATACAGGTGTAAGTTATAGTAAAATGTACTTGGTAATTAGAAATACAGTAGATGAAAATATAAATTGAAGAGCGAAATTGATATACAATGTGTGTGCGATGAACCCACAATAACTCTTTTGAATGAATAGTTATTAGTGATGAAGCACATTGTATATAGATGATGATGACAATCATTGTCTGTTGTCACTTAATTAACCCGCATTATCCATTACATAGTTGTTAAGAAACACAATATCATCTACTAATCAGCAACTTATTGATTTATAAGTATTGATTTTTACACCCAGTTTTGGGTATGTTCGCTTTTATCTGGGTACTGAGCGGAGTCGAAGGATACCATCTGCTTCGCCAGCAAACTCCTTGAAATAGTGGAGCCTATATCGGCGGAGTTCGACGCCCCAGCACCTACGCTGGAGTTAAAAACGTGAATAATACGGGTTAACTTCTCTCTTTCCAACTTGCATTAACAAAAAGTTTGTATCTTTGACAATCAATCTATATTAACACACTTTTTGTCATGACAATAAAGAACTACATCGACAGCATCAACCGTCGCTACCAACAAGGCAATGCCACCGAACACACCTTTAGAGGAGATTTGCAACAATTGCTAGAAACCCTCATCCCCGATATACAAGCTACCAACGAGCCACAACGCCAAGCCTGTGGTGCACCCGATTTTATCCTCACCCGCAAGGATATCCCTGTAGGATTTATTGAGGCAAAAGACATAGGCGA
>CAZUHZ010000322.1:0-2141 GCA_964620895.1 uncultured Dysgonomonadaceae bacterium
TTAATGTGAAAACAACCAAGAGTGCCAGTTTTAAAAATGAAACACTGCCCAAGGGAAAGGGTAATATTGTTGCAATAGCATCGTTTTGCAAAGAGAGTTGGGAGCTTCAATTGCGCAACCTAGATGATGCACAAGAGATGAGCGATGATGTGTCAACTCGATTTAAGCAAAAAGAACCCCCAGTTGAAAGCACCCAAATAGCTGTTGCTAATTTGAGAGCAAAGCTTAAAGATGGGGGTATTTACACAGAAGATAATTATATTGAAGGAGAGGTAATATTAAATGCATTTAATGGAAATGTGCCCAATAATGAAGTCTTTCTAGCAGATGGAACTGCTGGTGTATCTTTATCTTTTTCAGACAAAGAGAACGTGTTGGCGAATGTACCCATTGGTGCAAAAGTAAAAGTGCAACTGAAAGGCTTAAAAGCCAAAGTGCATAATGGTTTGTTGCAAATAGGAGACAACAATACGCTTACTACACAAGCTGTTGCGATAATTGAAGAAAAAGCATCTGCTGCTCTACAACCTAAGGTTGCCACCATAGACGAGTTATTATTGGGCAAGTATCAATCGGAACTGGTGAGGGTTGAGAATGTGCAGTTTAAAGAAGTAGGGATGAGTTATGCTGCCAGTCCATCTATTGTTGATCGTGTTGGCAAAGAAGTGCATGTTTGTACAAGGGTAGAAGCCGATTTTGCAGATGATGTTGTAAAAGAAGGTATGGGTGCATTTGTAGGAGTTGTCAATTTTAATAAAACGCCGCTGTTGCTTATAAGGTCCATAGATGATTTAGCAGGCATGACAGAAGACCGTTTTGATGCAAACTCTACTTTCATTATTCCCAATAAAAACGAAATTGCTTTTGATGGTTACGGTGGAGTGGAAAGTGTGACTATCGCTGCTAACGTAAATTGGTATGCGTTGAGCGATGGTGCTTGGTTGTCAATTACTCCAATAAGTGGCGAGAACGATGGTGTGGTAAATGTTTCAGCAAACAGAAATGAAGGAGAAGAGAGAAAAGCCACTATTGTTATTACAGATGGTGAAATAACTAAAACGATTGAAGTAGCACAAAAATGTGCTAGTGAAAGTGGAGAGCTTGCTACAGACCTGTTCATCTCTGAATATGTAATGGGAAGTAGCTATAATAAATATTTAGAGCTATATAATGGCACGGGTAAGGTGGTGGATTTGTCGGATTATAAAGTTGAGCTTTATAGTAATAAAAGTACTACTGTAAGTAGCACGGAGTTTCTTATGGGGTATTTGGAAAATGGAGAAGTTGTAGTTTTGAAGCATGCCAAAGCAGCAATTTATGATGGTGATGCTATTATCTCAAATGTTGCCAACTTTAATGGTGATGATGCTATAGCATTGGTGAAAGTGATTGATGATGCTGATGCTATCTATGTTGATATTATTGGTTGTATAGGCGAAAGACCTGAGAAAGGATGGGTTGATTCTGAAAATAAAGATATAACTACTTACCAGAAAACATTAGTAAGAAAGCCATCAGTGCGTGGCGGAGTTACAAAGAATCCTGAGGAAGGATTCCCAACCTTGGGTGTTGAATGGATAGTTTATCCAAAAGATACATCAGATTATTTGGGGAGTCATACTATGGATTGAGATAGAAGCTATTCAAATAAAAAATAAAGAGCAACAAGGTGCTAGCTCATTGCTCTTTTTGTAACGTATTGTTTTATATAACAACTACTTGCTTATATTCGCCTCTTTCACCAAATACATATATACTGGGAAGTGGTCGCTATAACCACCTTGATATTCTCCACCAACAATGGTTCTGAAGGGATAGTTCTTATATGGACCATCGCTTTGTAGTAAAAACTCTTTGTTGAAAACAAAGGCGCCATTCTTTGTTCGTGGGTCTATATACATTTTAAATGTTTTATAGTCATTGCCAACCAAGTTGCCGTTTACTACAAGTATGTCAAACAAATTCCACACATCGCGATAAGCCAATGTGCCAACACCCTCTTTATACAGTTTAAGCATGGGCGTAAACAAGTCGTCGTGCTTAAGATTTTTAGGATATTCTTTAATCTTCAACCCCTCTTTAATACTCTTGCTTACTGGGTCGTCGTTAAAGTCGCCCATCAAAATAACTTTTGCATCTTT
>CAZUHZ010000323.1:0-2135 GCA_964620895.1 uncultured Dysgonomonadaceae bacterium
TAGCAAAAAATTAAACAAAACCCATCAAAAATACTACTTTTACGTCAAAGCTTAAAATGATTTAGTCTCACAGCAAAGCATTGGCGGCAACAACTCTCTTTAAAATATTAAAGATGCACGAAATAGAGTTTCTAAAAGTAGTAGTTATCATATTTGGACTTGCCAGTCTGGTAATCTTCATCTTCAACAAGTTGAAATTGCCCTCAGTAATTGGGTTTTTGCTTACTGGAATCATTGCAGGTCCTTATGCTTTGGGATTAATTTCTGATATTGCTATCATCGATATATTAGCAGAGATTGGTGTTATTCTGCTATTATTTATTATCGGGATGGACTTTTCCATAAAGAAGCTCATCAAAATAAAAAACATTGTACTTATTGGCGGTATAATGCAAGTAGGTATCACCATATTGGTGGTTGTTGGCATGCTGCATTTCTTTACCCATATACCTTACAACCAAGCTGTTTTTATCGGGTTCTTGGTAGCTCTGAGTAGCACCGCTATTATACTTAAAGTGCTGCAAGACAACGACCAGGTAGAAAGCCATCATGGCAAAATAAGTTTAGGGATACTGATATTTCAAGACCTCATCATCGTCCCCATGATGCTTTTTGTGCCTTTCCTATCAGGCGAGACAACCAATATTGGTAGCGAACTCTTACTGATGTTGGCAAAAACAACAGCACTTCTGGGAGTTACCTTTGTGTTGGCTCGTTGGGTTATTCAGTATGTGTTGCATAAAATTGCTGTTAGTAATAGCCAAGAACTCTTTCTTATTGCCATTATTGTATTCGGGTTTGCCATTGCTAGTTTTTCGGCATGGTTAGGGCTATCATTGGCACTGGGTGCATTCTTGGCAGGGATGGCAATTTCCGAATCGTCATACAGTTACCAAGCCATTGGCAACATTGTGCCCTTTAGAGATGTTTTTGCCAGCTTCTTTTTTGTTTCAATTGGGCTTTTGCTCGATGTCAGTTTTTTTGCCAACCATTGGGTTACTATCATCCTTATTACCATCACCCTCATTGCTTTAAAGGCAATCATTATTGGTTTTGTTAGCACGGTGTTGGGCTATCCTTTCCGCATTGCTTTTAGGTCGGGATTGATTCTCGCACAAATTGGTGAATTCTCTTTCATCTTGGCAAAAATAGGATTATCAAACAACCTAATAGACAACTACTTTTATCAAATATTCCTTGCAGTGGCAATTCTCAGTATGAGTGTAACGCCTATATTTATCTTGTTTTCAAAACCAATTACCACTTTTTTTGCAAAACTACCCATGCCCAAAGCAATAAGAAATGGGCTAAAGGAGCTACCCAAAACTAAGCTCCCCGAACTAAGTGGGCACACTGTTTTGGTGGGCACATCACAATACTCAAGTTTGATGCGATCGATGGAGTTGGCAAATATTACTTATGTTGTTATAGACACCGATGCCGACTTGGTGCGCGATATGCAAATACAGGGCATCAATGCAGTGTATGGCGATGCTCACTACAAGTCGGTTTTGGAAGAAGCTTCAATAAAAAATGCAAGTAGCATGCTTTTGTATGTAGAGGGAACAAATCATAAAGGAAGTATTATAAAAGCGGCTAAAGAACTTAACCCAAAGCTGCACATTGTGGTACGGACACGCTATATAGAGGATTTAGAATATCTCTACGAAATGGGAGCCGATGATGTTATTCCTATTGAGTTTGAGGCATACCTCGAGATGTTTTCGAGAGCTCTAAACCACTATTTGGTGCCCAACTAAGAGATAGATAGACTGTTGGCTAAAATTCGTGCCAATGGCTACAGAGCATTTAGAAGCAGTGAAGTGAAGGGTCAAAAAGAAAAATTAAGCATCCCCGATTTTGAGATAAATACGCTCATTATTCACAAAAACTCTGTGGCGTATCAAAAAAGCATCAAAGAGCTTGACTTGCGCAACAAAACTGGTATCAGCATATTGGCAGTGAAAAGAGGCAAAGTTGTACACTCCAATCCAAGTGCCAATTTTGTGTTGGAAGACCATGATATTATCTACACCTTGGGCGACCATTATGAAGCTACTAGCTTGACTGAAGTGTTTAAGCAACTTTAAAAGCTGATGAGCCACGTGGCTAGTAAAGAGGCATCTATTTGACAG
>CAZUHZ010000324.1:0-2133 GCA_964620895.1 uncultured Dysgonomonadaceae bacterium
CATATATTAAATATTTCTGAAAGATGATGTTCCAGTGACTTACCTGCTCTCGATTTTCTTCTGTTTAATATTGTATTAGCTGTTGTAATTAATTCTTCAACTGAATGAAACTTGGTTTTTATAATTTCATTGTATCTGTCATTTTCAATAAACTTGAATAAATCAAACTCGGTTGCCATCCAATTTAATATCTCATTGTCTGGTTTAGCTAGAACTGATGAATTATCTGTATTATACGCTTTAGTAAATATTTTTCTTGCTCCTGTTGCTAATTCAATAGTAGGTGGAAAATCAACTGAGAGTTTATCAGTAAACTCTTGGAATAGTTTTTTAAGTTTCTCATCGGGGTTTACTTCTACTGGTTCAGGTAAAATCCTGTTAGTTTCTGTTGATGATATTCCGAAAGCATCAAAAAAAGCATCTATATCTTCATCAGCAGATAAAACAAATGCATCGTAATAATCTTTATCTCTTTTTGAAATAACTAGTAAATCACCTACATTGTCTTCTTTTAAGAATGGAAATCCTTGTCCAAACCTTGTCAGTCTATATTCGTTTCTTGTCTTTTTCCCATAATAAACAAAGCGACTATCGGTTTCAAATTCGTTTTGCCATTTTATTTTAATAAGGGCTTCTTTATTTGTTCCTTTCTCTCCAGGAGTATCAAAAAAAAGGCTCCATGAACTTTTGCCAATGTGAAATCCTGTTTGATGACCACCCGTTGCACCTGTGTCATTTGCTGTAATAAACTTACTAAAAGCAACTTTGCTTTCAGTGCACGACTGTATTGCAGAGGTTAATATATTACTCATAAAATTTATCAAATACTTTAGTTATTTCTTTTGCTATTGCATGCATAAGAGGCATAACTACTGAATTTCCGAATTGCTGATATGCTTGATTGTCTGACACTGGAATAAGAAAACTCTCTGGAAAACCCTGAAGTCTAGCACACTCTCTAGGAGTTAATCTTCTTGGGTTCTTTCCATCTTGGGGGATCAATATCTCTGAACCATCTTTATAATATCTTGCGCTCATGGTTCTGCTTATTCCATCTAAATCTGCTAATCCATATCCAAAACCGTTACCTTTTGCTTTGTGCTTAGCTGCATAGTTTTGAAGATAACTCCACAGCTTATCAGACAAAGTATATTTCGGATCAGGGCTGTCCTCTAAAATCTCTCTCATCACTCTTTTGGGTTCGGGCAAGTCAGGAAATTTGAAATTCTCATGACCATTGAATATATTTTTGTCAAAACCCACTATTATTATTCTTTCTCTATTTTGAGGCACGAAATGAGAACCATTTAAAACTCTAAAGTGAACAGAGTATCCAAGTTCATCCAGCACATTATATATTACTTCAAATGTTTTTCCTTTATCATGGCTGAGAAGATTTTTTACATTTTCAAGCATAAATGATTTCGGTCTTTTTTCCTTTAATATTCTAGCAATATCAAAAAACAGAGTGCCTTGTGTTTCATCTAAAAAACCATGCTTCTTGCCAAGGCTATTTTTTTTTGATACGCCTGCTATTGAAAAGGGTTGACATGGGAAGCCTGCTAATAAAACATCGTGGTTAGGTATAAATTTTGAATCTATTTCTGTTATATCTCCAAAGGGTACTTCTCCAAAATTAGCTTCATACGTTACTTTTGAAAATTTGTTGTATTCTGATGAAAAAACACATTTCCCACCTGCTTTTTGATATGCTATTCTAATTCCTCCTATACCTGCAAACAAATCGATAAATGTGAATTTGGGGTTCTTGAGGGTTGGAAAAGGAACATCCCATTTAAAGTTTAATTTGCTTTGATATATAGATGGAAATTGACTCAAATATTTAATAGCAGGCTCCTCAAAATATCGAACAGCTTTGGTGTTTAAATTTTGTAGATAGTGAGTTGTAAAAGCCTGTTGATTATCATCATCTTTTAATGGTTTGATTCCAATGCTTTCTTTTATATTTGAGTATTTTGTCATCTTTATATTGTTTGCACAAAAGTCTATATTTTCATTAAGTTTTTGCTATTTGTATCAAGTAGGTCTTCTCCTATTATTATCAAATATACAAAAGAATTGATTAGTTGCTCCTAACTTACAAAAAAAGTAGCCAGTAGTAATAAAGATTAA
>CAZUHZ010000325.1:0-2130 GCA_964620895.1 uncultured Dysgonomonadaceae bacterium
AGAAGATGTGAATTATATTGCGAATACTAATTAAAGCACTAAAATTGTGATAAGATTCGCTCCCTAATTGTTCCATACGACACAACCCTTCCAATAATAATTTTCTGACTAGTCTGGACTTTCCAACTATAACAATACTAACTATTAAAAGTTTCAAATAACACAATTGGCTTTCACTTCATTCCAATTTATTTGCACAACGCTCCTTTCAACAAAGATGGATTCTTTTCTTTATAAGTTTGAATAGACTGGCACATTAAAAAACAACTCTGTTTACGATAATTTGTCTTATACGACACCTTCTCTAGAGTTATTTTGACCAATCTCAGCATGCGTTCACAAGTTTCAAATACTTTTTGTGCAAAACTACACATACGACGGTTGAAAAAGGTATTTATCTATCAAAAAAGAGGAGTACGATGCGTTGAAATAAAAAAATGCATCGAGAAATAGGTGTAAGATGACAGAAAAAAGAAAAATATGTGTGAAATGACACCTAGGTTCCCCAAAAAAGGTTTCCATGTATCCAAAACCCATGTCAGCAAGGCACTCTGAACACTTCAGACCTACCATATTTTCAAAATATGAGCACTCTGAAGTCATCAGAGCTGGTATATTTTCAAAATATAGATACCCTGAATACTTCATAGTAAGTATATTTTCATTATATTGGTACTCTGATGTAATCAGACTAAGCAGATTTTCATCAGATGGCTACTCTGATGTAATCAGACCAAGCAGATTTTCGTCAGATGGGTAGTCTGAAGTATTCAGACCTAGCAGATGATGCGTGAAAAGGAGAGATGGATTCTGTTTTTCGTTATTGTACCTAATAAAAGTGATAGAATAAGTTGAGTTCTTTCATTTTTGACGTCAGAAACGACAGAATGATCCCTGTTTACGTCACTCGCTACCTCTATTGAGATACATTGACTCCAATTTACAGGATAGTCACTGTAGGAAAGGATGAAATGTTTTATTTTGAAGCATCCTCAAGATACAAAACAGCAAATTGTAGAAGAAAAGCAGCAACGCAACCTATAGAAAACAACAAAAACATATAATAAATAGTGTCATTATACATTGGTAATGTTTATATTTGTAAAAGAGAATCAATTGAGAACTTTTAATTGCATAAATCATGATTGAGATTAAATACATAGCAGTATCGAAGCTTCTTAAAACAGAAGCTCAACTTTTGTTGAACGATGTTATTGTAATTTTAAAAAAACACAACCCTGAATTGCTACGTCTGCACAATGCGTATGATATGTTGGTGAGTCAGGCTGCTAAAATTGATTTTTTCACAAAACCTTATGGAAAGCATGCACTAACTTATCAGCTCGATTTGTTGCGCAAAGAGCGCCTGAAGTGCGCTTCCTTCATTGCTATGCAAGTGAGGTCGTTTGAAAACTCAAATTTTGAAGCACCTAAAAAGCTAGCTACTGTAGCCAAGAAACTATCCAAGCCCTTTCTAATCAATTTGGGACGAAAGAATCTACCTGAAGTAGAATCACAGATTTCGCTGTTTTTTATAAATCTGGAAAATTCTCCCGAAGAGAAGGATGCTTTTGCTGCTTTAGGGCTACAGCCTTACATAAACGAGTTGGAAAGGCTAAACAATGAACACACCCATCTTTATAGCAAAAGAGCACGCGATATAGAAAATCGTCCACCCACAAGTGACCGTTCTCTTGAAGTGGAGACACAAAAGAAATTGCGCCTCTTTTTTGAGCAAGTAAACTCTTTTCAAAACACTTTTACAGACATAGATTACACACCCTTCATCTATGAGTTGAATCTAACATTGGCAGAATACTCTAGGAGCATCAAAACACGCATTGCTACCAACAAACGAAGAGCACGAAAAAAAGCCAAAGCTGTCAAAAAAAACAACAATAAATCGAAAACTGAAAATAAAACTGCTACGCAACTTAAGCCGCAAACAAAGAGTAGCACCTCAACAACAACAACAACAACAACAACACAAAAGGACAAGAAAGAATCGACAAACCAAACAACTACACAGAGTGAAACTAAGAATGAACCAATTGATAAAGAGGATTTGAAGAATACATAATAAAAAAACAAACAACAATGAAAACAAGACTTATCTGGAGAGAAAGTTGG
>CAZUHZ010000326.1:0-2120 GCA_964620895.1 uncultured Dysgonomonadaceae bacterium
TGCGAAGCATCACCCTAGCATCCTTGTCAAGGTCGGTGGGGAGGTCTTTTTCAAGCCATTTTTCTAATGGGCCTTTGATAAGTGTGAGTGGAGTGCGAAATTCGTGAGAAATATTACTAAAAAACTTCGTTTTGATTTCATTTATCTTTTCTAGCTCTTTAGCTATTTTCAATTTACTATTGTAGCGATAGTAAAGGAAACCTATGAGTAGGGTGAGCATAAAAGTGGATAAAAAGAAGATGTTTTGCTGAGTTCTCTTATTCTTCTCGGCAAGCTCATTCTCGTTTGTTAGTAATTGTATTTGCTGAGCTGCCTCCTTACCCTTATATCTATTTTCAAGTTCTAGAATACGGACATCGCTGTTTTGAGCTAACACACTGTCACGATACACAACCGCCATCTCTTTTGCATTGAATGCAGCATGAAACAATTCTTGCCTCTCTTTCAAATTGGCTAATAAATTATAACTTCTATGCTGATAGTCAAAAGAGTTAATAGCCTTTGCCTGAGACAATATCTCCATTACATGAGGTTCGGCTTCACTTGTTCTACCTATATTAATATAGGTTTCTGCTAAAGAAATCTGAACTTCCAATTTGTGAAATGCATCTTTAGAATCTTTCATAAGGGCAAATGCCTCATGAAGCAATTGCAACGCCTGCCTCTCATCACCTTTTTCGTAATAGATAAGGCCCATAGCTCTTTTACAGATTGCTTTGCCAATATCAGAATCAATTATGTTGTTTTGTTCCAACGACTTATCGTAATAGTAGAGCGCACTGTCCAAATCGTTGTTTATAGAGTATGTTTCAGCCAAATTTGCATAATTGATAGCCTGACCCAATATATTGTTCAGTTCGCGTTCAATAGATAAAGCTTGCTTAAAATAACTTTCAGCTTGTTTGCTTTTGTTCAATGCCAAGAAGATATTTCCTAAACCATTCATTGCCATGGAACGCATTTTTAAATACTTGTTATTGTTGCCCGACAATTCTAAAGCTAAATAGTGATAAGTGGAAGCCTCAATATTGGAATAGGTTCGTCGCAAATCTGTCCCAATATTATTTAGGGCTAATATTTGCCCTAAAGTATCTTTGGCAATCTCAGCTAGATTGAGGGCTCTAAAGTGCAGGTTTAGGGCTTCTTTGTAATCAGCCATGTTTCGGGCAGTTGTACCTTCTTTATTCAAGTCTTTTACTAGCGCTATCACACTATCTTTTTGTGTTTCTTTTTGTACATCGTTTAGTTGCAACGCAACTACCTCTTCAGTTATAAAGTCTTGTTTATAACTGCACGAGAATAATATAAAAGAAGCCAATAATGGTGTGAAATATAATGCTAGCTTGCTTGAATAGAGTCTATACATAATGGTGTTAAAATATAGAGGTGATTTTTCTTGGAAGTTTATATTGTTATACTAAAATGTACAACATTTTGATGGTTAGAATGTTTATTCAGATTAATCTTTTAAGGTTAGAATTGAGTGTTTGCTTTTAGCAAGAGAAGTAAATGTTGCAAAGTGTTATATGAGAAGCGTAGAGAATAGCACATAATTTGCACTTTCTGAACATAAAAAAAGCTGTCTCTTTTATATATAATGAGACAGCCTTCCTATAATATAGCTTACATTAGTTGGCACTAGAACATCGATACCACTCTATTTATTCCCGCTACTAGTTTGTCAATCTCTTCTTCAGTGTTGTAAAACGAAAATGATGCCCTTACTGTTCCATCTATTTGCAGTCTATTCATGAGAGGCTCTGTGCAATGATGACCTGTGCGAACAGCAATGCCCATTCTGTCTAACAACATCCCCATATCGTAGTGATGAATATCACCAACTAGGAAAGATATCACGCTCGCTTTATTCTTAGAAGTTCCATAAATCTTAAGTCCATCTATCTTGAGCAATTGTTCAGTAGCATATTCAAGCAATTGATGCTCGTACTGAGCTATGTTTTCAATGCCTATTGCTGCTATATAATCGAGTCCAGCAGCCATTGAGGTAGAGCCGACAAAATCGGGTGTACCCGCTTCAAACTTATAGGGAAGTTCGTTGAAAGTGGTTTTCTCGAAAGAGACACTTGCAATCATTTCCCCTCCACCATGATACGGAGGGA
>CAZUHZ010000327.1:0-2117 GCA_964620895.1 uncultured Dysgonomonadaceae bacterium
TAAAACAAAATACCATAAACAAAAATCCCAACAATAGCTACTGGAGCAATATATTTGAGAATAAATATATAAAGTTTGAGAAATCGCACCGATACGGACAACGTTCCCTCATTGGTTAACTGTGCAACTGTAATTTTTCTATCCAAATACCAACCTACAAATATCGATATGAATAATCCTCCCAATGGTAGCATAATTTTAGCAGATGCATAATCGAGAATATCAAAAAACTGTGGCGAAATAGATGACATTACACCTAATACAGCCACTCCCATTGCTACAAAAGTAACAGCATTTCTACGCAACATATCATACTCTTCGTGCAAATATGAGGTAACCACCTCCATAAGCGAGATAGTAGATGTGAGTGCGGCTATCGCTAGTAACACAAAAAACAGTGCAGCCCAAAGACTTGAGAAAGGTAGCTGATTAAACAGCTCGGGAATAGTTATAAACAGCAGACCTGGACCTCCTGCAACAAGCGACGGCACAATTGTGTCGGGTGTTTGCGCCAATGCAAATGCAGCTGGAAATATTACAATCCCAGCCAATACAGCCACTAATGTGTCTAAAAGTGACACCTGCACTGCTGTTTGTCGAAGATTAGAATCGTCTCTAAAATAAGAACCATAAGTAGTCATGCATCCCATCCCAATAGACAACGAAAAAAATGCTTGCCCCATGGCATCCAAAAAAATTGTTGGTTTCACGGTGTCCATATTAGGCTTAAAAAGAAAAGCCAACCCTTCAGCTGATCCACTAAGTGTGACAGAACGAATACCTAATATAACTAATATAAGAAAGAGTAAAGGCATCAATATCTTTGCCGATTGCTCGATGCCCCGTTTCACCCCCGAAAGAATAAAAAATGCAGTAAGAATTGTAAAGAAAACCATCCACACAATCTGACGAATTGGGTTTTGCAGCAAGGTGTTGAAATTATCTGCAAAATTATCGGTCGCCATTAATTGTCCCGACACACTTTGCACAATATACTCCATGGTCCACCCACACACCACCATATAAAACCCCATAATAAGGAAACCTGTAAGCACACCCAAACGCCCCACCCACTTCCACGAAGTGCCAGGCGCTAGTTTTTCAAACGAACCCGATGCATTGGCTCTACCTGAGCGACCAATAATAAACTCGCCCATCATCAGCGGGATGCCAAAAAAGAGAATGCAGCCAATATACAAAAATATAAACAGTGCCCCTCCACCATCTGCTGCCTGACTAGGGAATCGCCATATATTACCCAAACCAACAGACGATCCCGCTGCTGCTGCAATAAGCCCTAACTTAGATGCAAATTTTATTCTTTTTTTATTCATAATATATCAAGCATATAGAGGGTGAACTAACAACTATTTTAGAAATAAACAGAACTACATCGTCATCTCACAAATGTCCATTCTGTAGGTGTAGATTGTGCAGGTGAGTAGAAATATCCTTCCGAATCGAACCCCTTAATATTTTCCACGTTAGTAATTCTGTTTTTTATAATATAACGCGCCATCATGCCACGTGCTTTCTTTGCATACACTATCACTTGTTTCAAGCCATCACCCCTCTGTTCTCTAAAAGCAATGGTTATCATCCGCATCTTCTGTGGAAGAAGCTCTGGTACAATAATTTTATAATATTCAGAAGAACTTAAGTTGATTATTATATTATCATCTTCGAGTAGTTTTTTTGACAGATAACTATTAACAATCTCTTGCCAATAACCATACAAATAGTTAGATTTGGGATAAGTAGAGCTAAGATTGCCACTATTATTAACACCAACATTAGGTGATATTCGTGTGCTCACATCCAACCGATAAGGCTTGATTGTATCTAGTGGACGCAACAAACCATACATGCCCGATACGATATTAAGGTGATTTTGTGCAAACGACAACTCATCTGCCGACATATCATGCACATTGAGCCCCTGAAAAGCTATACCATTGAATGTAAATGCTGCACTACGTTCCACGGAGTTATCTAGGTGGAATGTTTGAAAATAGCCATACACATCGTGTGCCATCTTCAGGTTTATTTTCAGCAGTTTTGCAATTTCGTTTACCGATAGTTGCTGGCAAAACTCTACCAATACATTTGTCTTTTCT
>CAZUHZ010000328.1:0-2089 GCA_964620895.1 uncultured Dysgonomonadaceae bacterium
ATAACATTATAGTTACCCTTTTGTTATTCATTTCCTTTATGAATGAAAGCATGATGGCTAATTACAGTACGCTTTAATCAGCCAATTGTAAATTGTAAAGCTTTGTGTAAAAGCCCCCTTTATCATAAAGCTCATCATGGGGACCTTTCTCTACTATCTCTCCTTCATGAATAACATATATCTCATCGGCATTCTTTATTGTTGAAAGACGGTGTGCAATCACAATAGTAGTTCTGTTTTTCATCAAACGTTCTAAAGCTTCTTGTACTAGTTTCTCCGATTCAGTGTCTAAAGCAGATGTCGCTTCATCAAGAATTAATATTTGAGGGTTTTTTAGTATTGCTCTTGCAATACTTATACGTTGGCGTTGACCACCAGATAGCTTTCCTCCACGGTCGCCAATGTTAGTTTCGTACCCTTTTGGCGTTGCCGCAATAAATTCATGAGCATTGGCAATCTTTGCAGCTGCTTTTACTTCATCTAAAGTTGCATTATCTACACCAAAAGCTATGTTATTAAAGAAGCTGTCGTTGAAGAGAATTGCTTCTTGGTTCACATTTCCCATCTGAGAACGTAGGTTCTTTAAAGATAAGTCCTTGATGTTTATTGAGTCAATGTTTATCTCACCTTTTTGTATATCATAGAAGCGAGGCAGCAAATCTACCATAGTTGACTTACCTGACCCAGATTGTCCGACAAGTGCAATTGTCTTACCCTTATCAATTTTTAGATTCATCCCCTTTATCACCCAGTCGTTTTGGTATTTAAACCAAACGTCTTTAAACTCAATCTCTTTTTGGAAGCTTATCTCTTTTGGGTTCTCCTTTTCTACGATGTTGTTTTCTGCATCGAGTATTTTATCGATACGATCCATTGATGCCAATCCTTTTTGAATAGCATAAGATGCTTTTGTTAAGTCTTTTGCTGGATTAATGATGAGGTAGAATATGGTGAGGTAGTAGATGAATACTGAAGCATCGAGCAAAGAATTGCCTTTAAGGATTAACGAACCTCCAAACCATAAAACTATAGCTATGGTGATAGTACCTAACAACTCACTCATTGGATGTGCTAAGTATTGGCGACGAGCTATTCTGTTCGACATTTGTCTAAACTCGGCACTTCCTTTATGAAATCTGTCAGATATTTTTTGCTCGGCGTTAAAAGCTTTAATTATACGTAGCCCTCCTAATGTCTCTTCTATTTGCGACATTAGTTCGCCCCATTTGTTTTGAGCTTCGAATGAACTTCTCTTCAGCTTCTTACCTACTGTGCCCATTATATAACCCATTATTGGGAGTAGTACAAGAACAAAAATTGTAAGTTGCCAACTTATAATGATCATCGTGGTTAGAAAAACAATAATCATTATCGGATTTTTAAGCATCATCTCAAGTGAGCTCATCACTGAGTTCTCAACCTCGTTTACGTCACCCGACATACGAGCTAATATATCGCCCTTGCGCTCTTCTGAGAAAAAAGAGATGGGCAAATGAAGTATCTTGTCATTTATATTGTCTCTAATGTCTTTTACTACACCAGTGCGAATTGGGACTACATAATATGTGCTGAGAAAAGCAGCACCAGTTTTTAATGCTGTCATTATTATTAATATAACAGCTAATGCAAGAAGTACGAATCCTGCACCATTTGTGTTTATTAGATCACCTATATACCAATACCCATTGTTTTTTGCAATATCAAAGAAGGATGTGCCAGCAGTGTTCCAGTCAATAAAATCATAAGCTTCTGGAGTTGTCTTAAATAGTATTTGTAATATAGGTATAATTAATGCGAATGAAAATACGTTTAATAAGGCATTAACCACATTGAATATTAGATTCAATATTATTAAGTTCTTATAAGGAGGAAGAAATCTCTTGGCTATTTTAATAACACCATTCATAATTAAGCTGTCTTTTATTAATGCTATAAGAAGATTGTTTCTTTTATTGTCTTTCTATTTAAGGCCGCAATGTAAGTATAAATTGTCAAATTTCATTGTTTTTGGCGAGCCGAATGAGGCATGTGAATAAACTTTCCAATTATCTTTATCTTATTTCCTAACGCTACTATATTTGCAGCGTGA
>CAZUHZ010000329.1:0-2087 GCA_964620895.1 uncultured Dysgonomonadaceae bacterium
TTCTTATCAATAAGCCATGATTATAAATTAACTCTTGGGTTAATATCAAATAAACAAAACAATGTTCTTCATAGTCAGAAGACTATTTTTCAAAACCGCATTTCCTTTTACTAGAAGTGCGTTTTTTTGTGCTTCCAATCTAAAGAATCGAATGATAAGGTGTAAAGAACTGAGCCATGTTTTTTGTAAGATGAAGATAGCATGACTAGTAGAGAGCAACCCTCCCCAATTAATATTTGATTGAAGTGTGTAATCTATTATCAATTTACTATCTTTGTGGAAGGGACGAATGACTAACTAACTATTCAACGATTAGATATTAATTAATGAGCCTAATCATGAAGAAACCTTCCTTAAACAACTTTGGTATTACTGCAGCACAGCACTCTAAATATCAAGACTATAAATCTAAAATAGAAGATAGAAAGATAGGAAGAGAAGGGTTTGAACACAGGTTTTACAAAACTGTCAACATAACAATTGCAATCATCTTGATACTCGTTGTTACTATTGTTGCTAAAATTGTTTTCACTAAAATAGTCTCAAATACTTTCACTGATGAGAAGTTGGTAAACCTAGTTTTACTCATACTAACAATATTGGTACTCGCCACCCTCTTTTACTTTATAATAAGGATGGTTGTTAGAAAATCGATGATAAAAAAACTGCAACTATTAAAAACTCACCGTCCATTCAAAAGACTATATATCAAACTTCAACCCTCAATTGTTAGAGAGTCATATTTTGATAACGCAAGAGAGTATGAAATACAAAATGAGAAATACTACAACTATATAGGAAATCTACAAAAAAAGTTTCCAGATATAATCGAATTCGACAATAACTTACAAGTATATGCTAAAAAAACTATTGATGAAGTAGTTAACAATGAGCATAGAAGCATCAACAGCTCCATTGCCAACCAAGAACTAGAGAAACAAAGAGCAGTTTGGTTAAAAATGGATGGTATAACATTCGAACGCCAAGTTTCGGTGGTTTATAGCGACCTTGGATATGAAGCAAAGAAAACCAAAGCAACTGGTGAAGGCGGTGTTGATATAAGGTTGTGGAAAGATGAGGAGTATTCAATTGTTCAATGTAAAAACACACTTCATGAAACAGGCAAATCGACTGTTAGAAGTTTATTGGAAACAATACAAAAAGAGAAAGCATCAAAAGGTATTCTAATCTGTTCAGGAGGTTTTAATTCTAGTGCCTATGAATTTGCAAAGAGGAAACCTATCGAACTGTTAAATCTAAATCAATTTTTAAAACTAGTAAACCAAGCCTATCCACAAGAAAGTAAATTAATTAATACAGTTTTAGAGACCTCAATAAGTAATGCAGATACAACTTATACACTTAAAGTTATTGGTAAAACATCTATTCTTTATTCATCTCATTCGCATTCTCATGAAATGAATTATTGTTTATTTGAAACACACGAAGATGCAAAAAAAGTAATAAACACATTAAAGCGCATCGATAAGAGGACGATAGGCAATCCAACTGTTTATAATATTGAAGAGTGGTGGTTGGAAAGCACACCTTCCGATTATTTCCGCAAACCTGTCTATTATATAAAAGTAAAGGAAAAAGAAAAAGAGGTGAAGGTTGCTCCAATTAAGAAAGAAAGTTGGTATAAGAAACACATCCAACGAGAAATATGGCCAACAGAAGTATATGTGCAAAAGGAGTTGTGGGAAACAGAAGAGTAGAATAGCTCCTATTATTCATCACAATTTTATTTATGAATCCACTCCAACAACGTCGATTTATTTTAGTGAGTAACTGTTTCATCGTAAAGTGGCACATTGTGCTGATCTAAATGAAGTGTTTAGTGTTTCTTACAAAGACTATATATTCATGTAAATTTATAATAAAGACAACTTTGCATCAATAAAAGCAGGCTTTTACCGTTGTGAAAAGCACTGTGTTTTTTTCGGAGTAGGTTTCAAACGTCTTGGAAAGCACTATATTTTCTGCGGAGTAGGTTTCCAGTGCGATTAAAAGCTCTATGTTCTCTGCAGAGTAGGTTTTCAACGTGATGAAAAGCTCCATGTTCTCTGCAGAGTAGGTTTTCAGCG
>CAZUHZ010000330.1:0-2079 GCA_964620895.1 uncultured Dysgonomonadaceae bacterium
AAACTGTAAGTATTGTTATTTGCCATTGAAAGGCTATCACTCCAATTGTATGCCACAATGGGAACGGCTCTTTCAATTACAAACCCTTGTTCTAGCATCAATTCAAACATCTCTTTTATATCGGGAACAAGACGTTTGTTTGTTACTATTTGACCACGATGCACTTTTTTATCAGTAGAAATATAAGTCACATCTATCAACTCTAGTTTATCAATCACTGATTGGGGTGCACCCGCACCTTCAATTGCTTCTGCAAAAGTGTAGTGACTGTCAATTATAATAGTGTCAACTTCTCTTGTTGGTTCTTCAATAGCAATAGCTGCTTCTTTATCTATCTGTTCATTGTTGTTTTGCTTTGTATGACATGCATACAAAGTTGCAAGAGAAAATAAGGTGATAAGAAAATAGCGCATAATAGTGTTTAAATATACACAAATATAAGCGTTTCAATCTAATTTATAAAGTGGGGAGTAAGATAATTTTTCACAAACTTAGATTGCTGGTTTTAAGTTAATTTGTTATATTTGTTTTTAAATAGTTAGCATACTCTTCGATTCAATCAAGCACATCAACTTTTAATGTTGCTACTTGACAATAAAACGCAATTTTAAAGTATGACTCGTTCACTATTGCTTGGATTTATAATCTCTAGTTGCTCGTTCATCTCGCTAAATATAAAAGCGCAGACAAATAACTGGCGTTCTCATATAGAGCAGCTGGCAGAAGAAGATATGGACGAATTGTCTATAAACAACATGTTTGAAGAGTTGAGCATGTTGGAGCAAAACCCTATGAATCTTAACTCTGTTACACGCAATCAATTAGAGTCTTTTCCACTGCTCTCTATTAATCAAGCCAATGCCATAGCGGACTTTTTAGAAAAAAACAGACCTATATACACAGTGTTTGAATTGCGCAATGTGTTTATACTTGATTATGCAACGGTAGAACTTATATTACCATTCTTTTATGTGGGCGAATTGAATGAAAAGAGAGAGCCGTTCAATATGGATAAGTTTATAAAGCATTCGCGCCACAATGTACAAACAAGGTTTGACAAAACTTTAAATAAAAGAGCAGGCTATCGAAACTATCCAGATTCTATCTTAGAAAAGTATCCTAATAGGAAGTATGTGGGAGAAGATTTTTATCACTCGCTTAAATATTCAGTTTCCTACAGAGATAAGTTTCAAGCTGGCGTAGTGGCAGAAAAAGATGCTGGAGAGCCATTTTTGAAACCCGATTATAAGAAAGGATACGACCATTATGGATTTCACTTGATGCTTCGCAATGTGGGCAAATTAAGAGCTTTGGCTGTGGGCGACTATCGATTGTCATTCGGACAAGGTTTGGTTTTAAATAACGACTTCATGCTGGGTAAAAGCTTTTTCTCAAACAATACAATAAGACAAACTAGTCTGCCCAAGCGTCATTTTTCTACTGCCGAAAGTGGTTTCTTTAGAGGAACAGCAGCTGTTGTGCGACTGCACAATGTAGATATTACAACATTTTACTCCAATCAATCTCTAGATGCAAACACTTCATCGGAAGAGGAGATAACTTCTTTTAAAACAGACGGATATCATCGTACTCCTCTCGATTTCAAGAAACGCAACAATACTAGAGAGCAGGTAATGGGTGCAAATATCAACTATCGATTAAATAGGCTTCAAATTGGTGTAAGCGGATTGCATCACTCCTACAACAGGATTTACAATCCAACTCTTCGCTACTATAATGCAGACTATTGGCGAGGTAGTAGAAGTTATAACCTAGGAGTAGATTACTCTTATCGTTTTTCAAAATTCAACTTTGCCGGAGAGACTGCTCGATCCGAGAATGGAACATTTGCTCATATACACATATTGGAATACTTTCCTTCGTCGTTGGCTAACTTTACATTCCTATATCGCAACTACCCCTCTACTTATCAAGCGATGTATGCTAAGGCTTTTGGAGATGGGGGTAGGGTTCAAAATGAAAGAGGAGCCTATTTGGGAACTACTTTTTATCCTTTAGCGAGAGTTACAGTCTCTATGTTTGGTGATTATGTGAAGTTTCCAACGCCCAAATACAACA
>CAZUHZ010000331.1:0-2074 GCA_964620895.1 uncultured Dysgonomonadaceae bacterium
TATCCATGTAACTCTCAATCCATGCTTCAGTATCAGATGTTAGTTCAACAATCTTATTAATAGCTTCTTTCATTTCAGTTAAACAAATACTAAATAGTACAGTACAACACTTATAGCTAAACTATTATAAATAATTTAATATCGATTTCGCCATATCTCTATTGATGTTAGCGCGACTAAACTTAGAAATGAAGCATTCACGTTTTTCGTTCACGTAATTATAATTCTGCAATCCAGAAACCATTGCTGCCACATCACACGGATTAAATAAGATTGTGTTGCTAACATTTTCCGAGATAAACTTATTTGCGTAACCACCCACTCCAGCTATAATAGGTTTATCGTATGTTGCTAATTCAAATATCTTAGATGGAAGAACTTTCTTAAAAGCGTCATAATCGTTTAAATGGAGAAACAAGAAATCTGAATCTCTATATATCTCGAGTAACTCTTCTCTAGATACAGGAGGAGTTAACTCTACATTTGCAACACCCAATTTATCAATTTCTTCATTCAACACATTTTTAGCACCACCATCACCAATAATCCTAAACTTATAGTTATCACCCAACTTTGCAGCCGCTTGTGGAACGATTTTATGTAAACCTTGACCTTCACCTATGTTACCTGCATACGTTATAGTCATAACACCACTCCCATTTCTGCTACTAATATTGTTGTTGTTCAAGAAAACGTCATCAATACCATTTGTAAAGAAAGAGAAATTAGTTTTTTTATATTTCTCGAAATAGGATTTAAAACCCTCCGAAATCAAGTTAATGTGAGTTGCATAAGAAAATGTTCTCTTTTCAATTACTTTTAGAAAAGGAAGAACAGCAGTTTTAACCAACTTACTCTTCAACACATCATCCATTGTATCAACAAAAATATCCCTTATATCCAAATAAAGAGGTATACTCTGTTTTCTTGCAATTACTAAACCAAGATATGCTGTAAAAAGCCTAGATGAAGATGCAAACACCAAATCATACTTTACATTGTTTGTTATCTTAAGTGTTTTTACAAAGTATTCTCTGAAAGAATGCACTTGGTCAAACATTCCATTTTTATGTGAAGGAAGATCAATCCTATGTACGGTAATATTTTCAACTTCTTCTTTTGATAATGCTTCTAACTTAAACGAGCTATACCTGTTTGGCTTGGATGTTATTATATCAATATTACAATCCTTTACACACTGTTTTGCCAACTCTTTTGCTAGTGAAGTATTTCTGAACGAACCAGCACTTAAGTCAGGTTCAAAATAAAATGATAGATAAAGTATTCTCATTTAACAGTAATATACGTAGTTAGTTTTCCTTTAAAAGAGACCTGCAGTTTATTGTTCTCTATTCTTTTATTGAATTCTGGTGAATAATAAGTAGACTTCAACTCAATTGAGTTGCTATTATGAAAAGTTATATTAAAATCATCTCCTATTATTTGATTCCCCGAAATATTAAAGCTTATATCTGGTGAAAAATGAAAGTGTGCAATACCTTCTTCATTTTGAATATCATCAATTATAGTCAATCCATCTGCAGACAACATAAAATCTCTTCTATGCCTCACCCCAAATCTTTTTAAATAACCATCATGCGATGCAACAATACTATCCGAATTATCTTTGTGAATCGTAACATTAGCACGCTTAGCCACTCTATGACCTGCCCAAACCTCACTTGAGTTCTCATCATTTATGGTAACCGTGTTATGAGCTTTAGTTGAACGTTCGTGAAACCGAGAATCATTTATTTCGTATGTCGATGTACCAGTGTCCACAATAAAAGGTTTTCCTTTTAGATGAAGTTCAAACGATAGTGTGTCTGCATGAGCATGCCCCGGTTGATATGTAGGACCAACTGCCGCTGCATCAATAAACAGTTCAAGATTCTCCGAGACAAGTTTTCTGTAACCCGACTCAGACAAGATTAAATCCTTCGATGAAGTTAAGCTTAACATCTCAGCATACTTGCTCAAATGTTCCGGTGAAGGTGCAATACCATTTGCTGCATCATTCAACAAAGGAATATCACCATTTCTGAAAGTGAAATTGTTCATAAATGCAAGCATC
>CAZUHZ010000332.1:0-2069 GCA_964620895.1 uncultured Dysgonomonadaceae bacterium
CTAGTTCATATTCCGACTTTCCAATTAATGCACCCAAAGCAATAGCAATAGGGAGTCCAATCATTTTAGTTCCAGGGATACCTACACCCATCGCATTTTTGATGACATTTGAACTTAAAAAAACATCAATTCTCTCAGGTTGATGTTCTAATAACTCAGATGCTTTTGCAACGCATAGCGAAACTGCAATAGGTTCAGTGCACCCAATTGCTGGCACAATTTCTTGTTCCATTAGGTGCTTAATTGCTTTGCGTTCAGTTAAAGATAGCATGTTTATTTGTAATTAAAGAAATTGCTTTGTTGTTTTTGTAATATGCAAATTTACACAAAGTGTGCGAATAAAACCGCATCACTCATCAAAACAGATACTCAGCATTAAATGTTTATCCTTTTTTTTGTAATTTAAAAAGAAAGTTATATATTTGAAAGCAAAAATACAAATACTGTGAATTATCCCGAACAGCTACTTCATTACATTTGGAAGTACAAGCTTTACACTACACGATATTTCATCTCATCTGACGGCGATGAGGTAGAGATATTGAACCCTGGCATGCTTAACAACAATGCTGGACCTGATTTTTTCAACTCTAAAATAAAAGTTGAAAATAAGACTTGGGCAGGGAACATTGAAATACATAAATCCTCATCTGATTGGAAAAAACATAAACACCATACCGACTCGGCTTACAATTCAATAATACTACATGTAGTAGAAAAAATAGATTGCGATATATATACTCAAGATGGACGCAAGATACCGCAAATAGCCATTGAAATACCTGACAAAATTGCAAATAACTATACTGAATTACTTACATCTAACCTCACTATCCCTTGCACCAACTCATTGAAAGACATACAAAAATTTCATTTAAACAATTGGTTATCAACTTTGCTTATCGAAAGACTGGAAAGAAAAACCAACGACATTTACATCCTTTTAGATAAGTTCAACAACTCATGGGATGAAGTCTTTTATGCACTTCTATCTAGAAATTTTGGTTTTGGTTTAAACTCAGATGTTTTTGAGCGTTTAGCATTAAGCTTGCCCTACTTTTATATCCAAAAACACAGCGACAATATCTTTCAAGTAGAATCTCTGTTGTTTGGTCAAGCCGGACTTCTCGAAGACGATACAATACTCGACGATTATTTTCTTGAACTTAAAAGAGAGTATCAGTTTCTGAAAAAAAAATACACTCTCAATAACTTAGATGGATTCTTATTTAAAAAGCTGAGAGTACGCCCACAAGGATTTCCACTAATACGTATTGCACAACTAGCTGCCGTTTTACAACAATCGAAGCGGCTCTTTTCTCAAATTCTTGAAAAGGAAGATGTGAACCTACTCCGACTTTTCTTTCACATCAATGCATCTGAGTATTGGCAAACACATTACACTTTTGGAAAACCCTCCAAAAAGAAAACAAAGTATCTGGGAGACTCATCCATCAACGTAATTCTTATAAACACTGTTGCACCCATCCTTTTTGCTTATGGTAAAAAAAATGATATTGAAAAGTATTGCTTGAGAGCACTAGCAATACTAGATGACCTAAAGCCAGAAAGAAACAGTTTTGTCACAGAGTTCAAAAAACATGGCATAACTCCCCTTAATGCTGCCGATACGCAAGCACTTATACAGCTTAGAAAAGAATATTGCAATCAACACAAATGCTTGTATTGTAAGATTGGCTATCAAATACTTACTAAAGAATCAGAAACTGTTTTAAAATAACAAAGAACAACCCTTTCCCTTCGTTCTCATAGAAACACCATTCCTCTCTCTTTTTTCCCTTCGTTCGTCGTAGATTCGACTTTTATGTCATTATTCCCATTTCCACGGTGATGGATTTGAACTTTATCTCGTTATTTCAATTTCCCCGAGCGCAGATTGGAGTTTCATCTCATTTCCTAATTTCCACAGTGGTAGATTTGAAGTTTATGCAATGATTGCCGAATCTTATAAGGTGGATTTGAGTTTTATGCTATCACTGCGGAATAATACATCGTAGATTTGAATTTCATGGCATGGTTGGTGTTTTGTATGGATAGGATTTGGTTTT
>CAZUHZ010000333.1:0-2065 GCA_964620895.1 uncultured Dysgonomonadaceae bacterium
ATATTTAATTGGGGAGTGCTGCGAATGCAGAAATAAATTGGCATAGCAAGATATACAGCAAGAGCATAAGAAATTGATATGATTGAGTAAATATTCACTCTATAATTGTTACAAACAATTAACCACTGACCCTCGTTCGGAAAACTAATCTTTATACAGATCTTTTTAAAAATTAAATCCTTCATGTTGTAATGACAGAGAATTGGCATGTCTTTTAATTTCATGGGGCAGGCACAGTGAAATATATTTAAATTACCTTTTTGCTTAGCAACACACGGTTTGCAAAACCACGCGAGCGCATTGTGCCTCTATTACACATTTGTAGAATGATTGAATGTTCTAATCATTTTCAACTGCTTGCCCTATGAAATTCAAAAACACATATTTCATCAGAGTCAATTTCAACTTTCAATTGAATTGATGATCAGTGACAGTAGAGAAAATTCATGCTTTTTCTCTACCAGGCATTAAACACCGCGCTGACGCAGAGATTTGTCTGTGTCTTTTACGATGTTACCATCAATGGCACGGATGGATATCCGCACTAACGGGGGGGGAGTAATATCATACCCCATGTTTTACTAAACATCCACTTCGTAATGAATTCTCACATACTTAAATTTGGTGCGCTCTCGTGTTGTCTGCTCTGTTTGCTTCAATATGTCCCTTACTTGTGCTACGGGGTAGCCCATCTCCATTTTCAACAATATCTCTCTTATATAGTATTGTTGCACCCTGCCCACTGCAGGTACTGCAGGACCTAGTACACGTTCGCCCAATCTCTTTTTTAGTAGCATAGCAAAATAGTCGGCTGCTTGTGCTACATTATTTTCGTATTTATAGCGCAGTTTAATCACTATCAATCGATAGTATGGTGGATATTTAAACATGCTTCGCTCTGCCAACTGTGCATGGAAGAAATTGTGATAATCGTTGTTTTTGATGTAGTCAAAAATGGGTTGCTGGGGATTGGAGGTTTGTATTACTACTGTCCCCGCTACACTTTTCCTGCCCGACCTACCACTAGCTTGCGTTATCATCTGGAAACCTTCTTCGTGTGATCGGAAATCAGGGAAGTTGAGCAGACTATCGGCTTGTATAATTCCTACAACACGCACATTGTCGAAATCCAATCCTTTGGATACCATTTTGGTTCCTACCAATATTTGTGATTTACCTTGAGAGAAATCATTTAATATCTGCTCGTACGATGTTGCACCACGAGTAGTATCAGTATCCATCCGCGCTACCACGGCATCGGGGAATAGCGTGCTCACCTCTTCTGCCAACTGCTCCGTGCCGCTTCCAAAGTGTTGCAAACTACTCTCGCCACACTCTGGGCACTCCTTTGGCACAGGATATGCTGCATCGCAATAGTGGCACTTCAATCTGTTTTGATATTTGTGGTAGGTGAGCGAAACATCGCAATCTACGCACTTTGGCGTATAGCCACAACTCTTGCACTCTAAGATGGGGGCAAAGCCTCTACGGTTTCTGAAAAGGATGATTTGTTGGTTGTTTGCTAGGGCTTCTTCCATCTGATTCATCAATAATGGCGAAAGCAGCGACTTCATCATTTTTCTGCGTCGCAGGTCTTTGGTGTCAACAAGTGTAATTGTTGGCATTGCCATATTCTCGAAGCGTTGAGTAAGGGTAACCAATCCATACTTGCCCGATAGGGCATTGTAATACGACTCGATGGCAGGCGTAGCTGAACCGAGCAATGTTTTAGCCCCTTGAAAATGGGCATACATGATGGCAGTATTTTTGCCATGATAGCGAGGTGATGGGTCAGTTTGTCGGTAACTTTGGTCGTGCTCTTCATCAATAATAATCAAGCCGAGATGGGCGAAAGGCATAAATACGGAAGATCGAACTCCAATGATAATTTTATAGGGATTGTCCGATATCATCTTCAACCAAATCTCTGCCCTCACATTGTCGTTCACTTTAGAATGGTAGATAGCCAAATCATTCCCAAACACTACTTGCAATCGGGTGGTGAGTTGGGTGGTAAGTGCTATTTCGGGCAAGAGGTACAATACTTGCTGCCCTCTATCTATTG
>CAZUHZ010000334.1:0-1996 GCA_964620895.1 uncultured Dysgonomonadaceae bacterium
TAGTTACAGCATCTAGAAATGCCCTGTCGTGCGATACAAGCATAACAGCATTGGCGCTCCTTGCAAGAAATCTTTCGAGCCACTGAATGGATTCTATATCTAAATGGTTGGTAGGCTCATCAAGCAGAAGCACCTCTGGGGCTTGCATCAACAGTTTGGCTAATTCAATACGCATGCGCCATCCCCCACTAAACTCTGTGGTGGGTCTGTCGAAATCGCTTCTCAGAAAACCGAGACCCATAAGTGTTTTTTCAATTTCAGCTTCAAAGTTATTGATGCCGCGCATCAATAATTGCTCTTGCAAGATTGCTGACTGGTCTATTAGCTTGTGATAGCTTTCCGAATCAAAGTCTGTTCGCTCAGTCATTTCTTGATGCATAGCATCTAGCTTCTTTTGCATATCAGTTAGGTGTGCAAAAGCCATGCTAGCTTCATCTTTTACGGAGCGCGTATTATCAAGTATCATCTGCTGAGGCAGATATCCAATGGTTACCTCCTTTGGATACGAAATGATACCTCCAGTGGGTTTTTGCAACCCTGCTATTATTTTTAAAAGAGTCGATTTGCCAGCACCATTCTTGCCAACAAGTGCTATTCGTTCGTTCTTATTCAAAACAAACGATACTTCGTCGAAGAGAGTGAAGCCTCCGAACTCCACATTTAGATTTTCTACTGATACCACGTAACTTAAATTTTATACAAAGAAACTTCTTTCGATTAGAATATAAAAATATTTATGGTCAAAGCTGGTATAAATAATAATTTATATTGTGTAAGTTAACATATAATTTATATCTTTGCTACGTAAAATTAAACATTTATTTAATATGAAAATATTTCCTTTGTTTATTGTAATATTTTTCACACTATGGTTTGTGGTTTTTTCTAGCTGTAATATCAAAAGCAACTCAAAGGATGATTCATCTGAATGGATACAATTGTTGGCAGAGGACAATCTAGGTGATTGGGTGGTAAAAATAACGGGTTATGAAGTTGGGGACAATTACGCCAATACTTTCAGTATAGAAGATGGCATCTTGAAAATTCGTTACGACGATGATGCTTACTCTACTTTTGATAATCGTTTTGGGCATCTCTTTTATAAAGATATTTTTTCGCACTACTTGTTGCGATTGGAGTATCGATTTGTAGGAGGGCAAGCCACTGATGCTCCTGGTTGGGCATATCGTAATTCAGGGATTATGTTTCATGGACAATCTCCTGAAACCATGACATTAGATCAAGATTTTCCTGTTTCTATTGAATTTCAATTACTAGGTAGTGATTCTACCAGGGAGCAGGTCACAGGTAGTGTGTGTACACCAGGCACTAATATAGTAATGGGTGGAGAGTTGATTCTTGATCACTGTACACAATCATCATCGTCCAAAACATATATGGACGATCAATGGGTAACAGCTGAGTTGGAGGTACGTGGCAATGAAATAGTAAAACATATTATTAATGGGGATACCGTGATGGTTTATAGTCAGCCACAACTCGACGAAAGGGAGCAGTATTACGAAAAGGTGTTGTCGCTCAATAATGGAGAGCAAATGTTGTCGAGTGGAACTATTTCACTTCAAAGCGAAGGACATCCGTGTGATTTTAGGAATGTTGAGGTGAAGATGTTGAATAAATAACATTTATAAAATTTTTTATAATGATACTGTCAATACAATAACAATATGTTTTTATTAGTATTGTTATTATATGTCTGTAACTATAAGTTTAATATTTGTTTGAGGATCACCCATTTAAACCGTGATTTATTAAGGGGTAAGTTATGTTCAATAAAATGAATGTTTATTTGAGAAGAGTATAAAATAAAATCTTTATAATATTTTAAAATGAAAGGTTCTAACATTAAATTTAAGTTGTCCTTGATGATGTTTTTCCAGTTTTTCATTCAGGGTGCATGGTATGTTACAATGGGTACATATCTTGGACAAACCCTAAATTTTACTGGAGTACAAATAGGTTTAGCTTATGGAAC
>CAZUHZ010000335.1:0-1974 GCA_964620895.1 uncultured Dysgonomonadaceae bacterium
TAATTTCAATAAATAATTAAATTTGTTGTTATTGTGGCAATATGATAGTTGTGATTATAGTAATGGAACGTCCATTCCTGTAATTTTTCTATACAAATCGAGTGCATACACATCGGTCATGCCCGATATAAAGTCTATCACTGCTTGAACTCTTTCTGTTATGCTCTGTGCGTGCATATTGTATTGTTCAGGCACACGATTGAGCAATAGGGTAGAGTAGGCGTGTGATGGTGTCTGTATAGCATCTACAAAGCGTTCGAGCAACGAGCCGATGATGTGATATCCTGCCAATTCGATATCTAATACTTCTTTTGAGCGATAGATATTAGTTACAGCAAATAGGCTGCACTCTTTATAGGCTTTAAGTGGAGTGGGTGATATGTTTTTGATTAATGACTCCTGGAATGTTCCTTTCAGAATATCCTCTTCGTTGTTTAAAAACACTTCGGCACATTCTTGTACCAACTGCCCAATGATGCTCGAACGCAGGTAGCTAATCTTTTCATTTGCATCGTCCACAAAGTCAAGGTTTTTGGTTACTCTATTCAATCTTTCACCCTCGAAAAAGTTGATGAATAGTTCAATTGTTTTTTCTGTTGATTGTATGTTTAGTTTGTGAGCATCTTCAATGTCCATTATTTGATAACAAATATCGTCGGCTGCCTCAACAAGATATACCAAAGGATAACGCGCAAACTGTAGAGGTTCTCTTTTGACTTGGTGAATGCCAAGGTCATTAGCAATTTTTAGATAGCTCTCCTCTTCAGAAGCAAAGAAACCAAACTTTTGTTTGTTGCCACTAAGCTCTGACGAGTAGGGATATTTTACAATTGAAGCCAGGGTGGAGTAGGTCATGGCGAATCCACCTCTTCGGCGACCAATAAACTGATGAGTGAGCAAGCGTATAGCATTGGCATTGCCTTCAAAGTTGATAAAGTCGGTCCAACGACCACCATCTTTTTCCACCTTCTCTTTTAGTTCACGTCCTTTCCCTTCCGAAAAGAAGGTTCCAATAGCCTTTTCGCCTGAATGTCCGAATGGAGGGTTGCCTAAATCGTGAGCCAAACATGCCGCAGCCACAATGTCGCCAATCTCTTCAAAGTGAGCTTCGCTATCTGCATATTTGCTTCTAAGAACTTTGCCTATATAGTTGCCAATAGAGCGTCCTACACTTGCCACTTCTAAGCTGTGGGTGAGTCTGTTGTGCACAAATACACTTCCAGGAAGAGGGAATACTTGTGTTTTGTTTTGTAAGCGTCGGAAGGGCGATGAGAATATAAGCCTATCGTAATCGCGTTGATATTCTGTTCTGTCATGACTGCGTTGGTTGTAGTAGTCTTCCATGCCAAAGCGTTTGGTAGATAACAATTTTGTCCACTGCATTATGTTATTGTTTTTTGGTTTTTATTTCTTCTCTTGTTGATTGTTACCAACAAAGATACTTAAGGAATTGAGAATTGAGAATTGAGAATGCTTTGAGTGACAAATGAAAGAGTCATTGATTTTAACTTTCAATTGAACCAACCTTTTTTCCTAAAGCCAGCTTAGTCGATTTCACTATACTTGCCAGCAGCCTAATCAACTCATTAGAATTGTCGTAAATAGATAAGCTTTCTTCGTATGATAAATAATCTGAATCTCTTAAGAGTTCAATCCAATATTGTGTTTCGTTAGCCTCTTTAAGTGCAACATTCATTTTGTTTAAAAAATCAGCTTTCGATTGTGCATGCTCACCCTCCTTTACAAGCGCACCAATAGAAGTGCCACTTCTCAAAAGCTGTTTAGACAACACATATTCTTTCTTTTCACAAACTAAATACTTGTAAAGCTTTATAATTCTTAATGCAAAGGCATAGATTTACTCATTACCACATTTTCTTTTTTCATAGCATGTAAATTTTAAAATATATTACTGTTCTATTTGTTGTAGCTATTTTCAATTTTCAACTTTCACTTTTCAATTACTCACCCTCT
>CAZUHZ010000336.1:0-1969 GCA_964620895.1 uncultured Dysgonomonadaceae bacterium
CTCCTAAAATTAAATAGAGACGCAAAAAACTACGTCTCTATCATTTTACATTTATCTTTTTTAATAATATATGTGTAAAACTATCAAGTATTCATCCCCCCACAAACACTTACAACTTGTCCGGTGACATAAGTCGAAAGATCGGAAGCTAAAAACATAGCTACATCTGCCACCTCTTTAGGTGTGCCACCTCGGCGCAATGGTATTTGCTTTGCCCACTCTTTACGCACCTCATCTGACAAAGCGCTTGTCATATCGGTTTCAATAAAACCTGGTGCAATTGCATTTACACGAACTCCTCGCGAACCAATTTCTTTAGCCATAGATTTTGTAAGACCAATTACTCCTGCTTTAGATGCAGCGTAGTTTGCTTGTCCCGCATTGCCCGAAATGCCAACAACAGAAGTTAAGTTGATGACACTTCCTTTTTTTTGGCGCATCATTATAGGAGTGATTGCGTGAATAAAATTAAAAGCAGATTTCAAGTTCACGTTAATCACCGAATCCCACTGCTCTTCTGTCATGCGCATCATCAGACCGTCGCGCGTGATGCCAGCATTATTGATAAGAATATCTATCGCACCAAAATCCTGCTTTATCTGCTCCACCGTTTTATGAGTTGCCTCAAAGTCGGCTGCATCAGAAACGTATGGTTTTACCTTCACCCCAAATGTTGCAAGTTCTGCTTCTAGCGATTTCATATTATCATCAACCTTGCGTACAGTAAATGCTATATTTGCTCCAGCTTCTGCAAAGCTAATAGCAATAGCCCTACCAATACCGCGTGCAGCACCAGTAATCAATGCTGTCTTTCCTTCTAGTAATTTCATAAATTCTATTATTTATATATTTGCTGTGGAAAATATATGTTCTATTTTTTAGTTATTCCTTGAAAAATGATGTTGGCAACTATATTTCGATCAATAGTATCTTTGGGGTCGTGCGTCATAAGCCCTCTTATATAGGGCACTTCAAGCCCTTTGAGGGCAAAGTGAAGTATGCGAGCAGTGTTCATAGTATCTATTATTTCGAACTCATCCAATGCAACCCCCTCATCAAGTATCTCTTTAAGAAGTTGAATTTCTTGTTTATCAAATGTTTTTCTCACATTTTCTACTCTAAATATGTCACGGAAGAAATCTCCACGCAAAGTGCCATTTCGTGTTACTACATCTTTTATAATTTCTAATCGGGTAACAAAAAACAACATTAACTTATTGCTGGCAGTTTGTTCCCTTGCAACTGCCTTGCTCAGTTTCACATACATACTTTCAAGCTCAGATTCGACAACTGCATTGTAAATCTCTTTTTTGCTATTAAAATATGTATATAACGTTCGCCTACCTCGCTGAGATGCTTCCGCTATATCATTCATCGTGGTATTTTCGAAGCCCGATTTGGCAAACAATTGCCTGGCTTTTTCCATCAACAACTCTTTTGTTTTAACTGAAGACATAATATATTGCGCATTAAGATAACTATTGTGCGAATTTAAGAATAAATTTCCAATCAACACATCCATTATTGTTTAAAATAGCAGAAATCCTCCCTAAAATATAAATTTTACAGCTTATAATTGAAGTGCCTCCTACTCTTCACTGCTTAAGAGTATAAGAACCAAATTTTTATTGTCAATATATTATTGTCGAACATCACAATTTTCAGCTCCTTTAGGAGCCTAGAGTCTGTAGTAAATTAATACCTCAACCAACTCCAGAGATCCTTTTGGAGCGAACTGTTAGATAGTTTAATCATAGTGAGTGCTTTATAAGTTGGGAATAAACAAACACACATTTTTGAAGGTGATCCATAAACATACGTTGTTGCAAGTGAAAGCCCATTTTTTTTTCAATAGCTTGAGATTTCCATATTCAGACAAGAGATTTTCAACGGTTAGCCACAATTTTCACGGAGATGGATAAAAGTTTTAACCGTTGACAAAGATTTGTAGCGATATGGACAAAAGTTT
>CAZUHZ010000337.1:0-1957 GCA_964620895.1 uncultured Dysgonomonadaceae bacterium
TAATGTTGCAATTGGAGTAAATGAAACTTGTGAACAGATGATGTAGTCTTACTTTGATAGAAAGCAAGATAGTTATTGCAATGTTATTATATAGTTATGGTACTGAGCGGTTTGTCAACCGAATATTGTGTTGTTATATTGATAGTATTCAAGTTGTCAATAAACATTTTGTATGGTTTCAATTGTAGTGATAGGTTAGGTTATTTCTTTTAATTGAATATGTTTTTGAAATAGCATCTCTCACTTCTTTAATCTACGCAAAAACATAAATCTTCCGTTTTAATCGACAAATAAAGTATAAATTAGTATTTTTGTCAACTGAAAATGAATTCAAACAACCTTTGTTTGAATTGTTTGTAACAGTGCTATCAAATTATTAAGGTTATTTGTCATGACACAACAATTGGTTATTTATAATACACTCAATCGCGAAAAAGAAATTTTCAAACCCATGCATCCAGAGCATGTGGGGTTGTATGTGTGTGGTCCTACGGTATATGGTGATCCGCATTTGGGGCATGCTCGTCCAGCAATTACATTCGATTTACTATTTCGTTATCTACAACACATTGGCTATAAGGTGCGTTATGTGCGCAATATTACCGATGTGGGGCATTTGGAAAGTGATGGAGATGAGGGTGAAGATAAAATTGGTAAAAAAGCACGCTTAGAGGAGTTAGAGCCTATGGAGGTGGTGCAGTTTTACACCAATAGTTATCACAAAGCCATGGATTCGCTCAATGTGTTGCGCCCTTCGATAGAACCAAGTGCTTCGGGACATGTGATGGAGCAGATAGAAATGACACAAGAAATACTAGACAAAGGATTTGCTTACGAAAGCAATGGGTCGGTATATTTTGATGTCGAAAAATATAACAAAGAGTACAACTATGGAATTTTGTCACGCAGAGACATTGATGATTTGCTGGAAACTACCCGTGCGTTAGACGGACAAGATGAAAAACGCAGAAGTGCAGATTTTGCTCTTTGGAAAAAGGCTACGCCCGAACATATAATGCGATGGAAATCGCCTTGGAGTGTGGGTTTTCCAGGGTGGCATATTGAGTGCTCGGTGATGAGTACACGCTATTTGGGCAATCAATTTGATATTCATGGTGGTGGACTCGATTTGTTGTTTCCTCACCACGAGTGCGAAATAGCACAAAATACGGCAGTTAATGGCAAGCCATCTGTTCGTTATTGGATGCACAACAATATGATTACTGTGAATGGCACAAAGATGGGCAAGTCGATGGGCAACTTCATCAATCTTGAAGAGTTTTTCAACGGGTCGCATCGCCTATTGGACAAGGCTTACGAGCCGATGATTATTCGCTTCTTTATACTACAATCACATTATAGGAGTGTTGTCGATTTTAGCGTAGAGTCGCTGCATGCTGCAGAAACAGCATTGAAAAGATTGCTCGATGCTTCGAATAATATTGCCAATATCTCTGCGAGTGATGTTTCTACTGTTGAGGTGAAAGGATTGCGTCAGAAGTGTTATGATGCAATGAACGACGACTTGAATACACCTATTGTGCTTTCGCACTTGTTTGAAGCTACACGCATAATTAATTCAGCAATTGCTGGCATAGAGAAGCTATCGCAGGACGATTTAGATGAATTGACAGATTTATTCAAGATTTTCTTGCACGACCTATTAGGTATTGAAGATAATGCGGCATTAAAAGATACAAGTTACGAAGCTTTTGAGAAAGCTGTGAACATGTTGTTGGAAATGAGGCAGGAAGCAAAGCGAAACAAGGATTGGGCTACATCTGATAAAATTCGTGATGACCTAACTGAAGCAGGGTTTGTTATAAAGGATACCCCTACAGGGTTTGAGTGGAGTTTGGCGTAAGTTGTCATTCGTTATAATAATGCCACCCCTTGTGGGGTTTGGGTAGCTCTCAATTGTTGCATAACTATAATAATGTCAGCCCTTTCGGGCTTT
>CAZUHZ010000338.1:0-1944 GCA_964620895.1 uncultured Dysgonomonadaceae bacterium
ACAACTCTCTACTGATTGCCCTTGTTTGGGCATGATTACTACAAATGCCATAGAAAATGTTTTAGGTGTTTAATATTATATATCAACAGTGCTGAACTGTACTGACGCAAAGATAGATATAATATGATAGCTATGCAAGAATAACCTTTAATATTATATCTTATTCTTTTTTCGTACATTCAAACTCTGTTGAAAAAATTGAACTGAAATACACTATATTAATATTAGACAAATGTACCACATACTTCTTGTAATTTATTTCAAATATTGATTTTTAGTCCATGCTTTTTGATATTTTACTCATAGATTTACTTTCGGATACGGTTTTCGGTAGCTTATTTTCTTTATCAATAATTCGCTGAATACTACATTTGTAAATAAAAATATCAAAAAAGCTAGTTATTAAATCATTTATCAATCGTCATTGCAACATCGAAGTTTTAATTTTGCATGTATAAATATTAATTTTTTTTATTTGAAATATGCGTCATGAATGACATCAAGCAAACATCTTTTTTAGCAATCGATTTAGGTGCTACGAGTGGGAGAGCAATTCTTGGGAGTATCAGAAAAGGAGAATTGGAGTTAAAAGAGATTCATCGTTTCCCTAATATCATAACAGAAATAAACGACCGAATGTATTGGGATTTGTTTTATCTCTACAATGAAATACTTAAATCTTTGAAAAAAATTAAAGTAAGTCAAGTAGAAATTCAATCCATTGGTATTGATACGTGGGGTGTCGATTTTGTTTGCTTTGGCAAAGATGGTGAACCATTGCGCATGCCTTACAGTTATCGCGACACTATGACTTTTGGAGCGCCCGAAGAGTTTTTTAAGATGATGCCTAAAAAAGAGGTGTATAATAAAACAGGAATTCAGATTATGAATTTCAACTCTTTGTTTCAATTGTTTACTCAAAAGAAAAACAATAGTTCTATATACAGTATTATTGATAAGGTGTTGTTTATGCCCGATGCGTTGTCTTATTTACTAACGGGCAAAATGGTAACTGAATATACAATAGCTTCAACCTCGCAGATGATCAATCCTTTTAACAAAACCTTTGATGCTTCTCTGCTTAAAATGGTAGGTTTGTCTGAAGAAAACTTTGCTCCAATCGTGCTATCAGGTTCAGTAATCGGAGAGCTGTCTGACAGCGTAAGGCAGCAAACAAATCTAGACAATGTATCAGTTGTAGCTGTTGCTGGTCATGATACTGCATCGGCTGTACTTGCTACACCTGCTGAGAATGATAATTTTGCTTACCTCAGTTCAGGCACATGGTCTCTAATGGGGGTTGAATCCAAAGATCCTGTTGTGAACGATGAAACTTTTTCGTTGAATTTTACAAACGAAGGAGGAGCAGATGGTTCAATACGTCTGTTGAAAAATATATGTGGCATGTGGCTCATTGAGCAGTGTAAAAAAGAGTGGGATAAAAACGGCGAGCTTTCGTATGACGAAATTGTAAAGGCGGCTGAAGAGGCAACACCATTTAAATGCTTCATCAACCCAGACTCACCTACTTTTGCAAGTCCTGCATCAATGATTGACTCGATTAAGCAGTATTGTGAAAACACGAATCAGTATATTCCTCAAACCGTAGGAGAAATTGCACGGTGTATCTACGAGAGCTTGGCTTTCAGATACAAGCAAGTGTTACACAACTTTCAAAAACTTTCAAACACCCCCATCGAAACACTGCATATTATTGGAGGTGGCTCTAAAAATAGACTCCTTAACTCTTATACTGCAAATGCTATTGGAATGACAGTAGTAGCAGGACCCTCCGAAGCAACAGCCATTGGCAATTTGTTATTGCAAGCCAAGGCTGCTGGCTTAGTAAAAGACAAAATTGAAATGCGTAAAATAGTTAGAAACTCAGTAGAATTGGAAACATATACACCTAACGAAAAAGATACTTGGAGTAATCAGTACAAA
>CAZUHZ010000339.1:0-1940 GCA_964620895.1 uncultured Dysgonomonadaceae bacterium
CACCAATCCGATATAGTTAATAAATAGAAATTTCCATGTTAAATCAGCATTAAAGTTTGTAGCCTTCCCAAAATATCATACTTTTGCAAAAGTAGAAGTCCAATAGTACCCGATCCAACAAAAAAGTCAAACATTTACTCTATTAAAAAAATAATGTAGTTAAGGCACAAAAAAAGCCTCGCTACACGGTTGCAAGGCTTTTAATATTAATAGGATGTAATACAAACAAGTATTACGGTGAGCCTAAATGTATATTACAACATTGAGGTATCACTACTTTCATTAGAATCAAGTTGTTGCTCGTGATCGCCAAATCCTGCAGCAACTTGTTCTTTTTTTGCACTATTATTCAAATCCGAATCTGCACTCGCATTTAAATTATTTTCCAAATCTGAACTTTCGTTCAAATTCCCACTACCATTTGATTCGTAAGCCGAACCATCCACATTTTCTACGTCCCCAGGTTGACCGTCCGTGTCGTCCCCTTCTTCAATCGCATCGTCGTTCTGCTCACCACCATTCATCTCCGCCGCTTTGCGTCGGTTAGCAGCTTCACGTAAGTTGACTACCTGTTTGAAGTTTGCAGTCACGCTGTTCAACTCATGTATAAGAGGAGCATAATCAATCTCTGGATTTCTCAATTGCGACAGCTCAATCTCCTTAAAGAGATCATTCAAGGAGCTCAACACAATCTCCATCATTTCACGCGCCGTCTTTTTGGGTTTTTCCGAGTCCGACTGGGTTCTTTTGGCAATCAGCGCTCTTACATCAGTAAGTGCCAACTCCAACCTCTCTACAATCGGCATAAAGTCAAACTCTATCATTACTTCCTTTAGAGCTTGGTTACTTTTCACCTCATGAATAAACTGCGTAATTTTCTGATTGACAATTTTCCTGTTTTTACTCTTGCTCAGATAACGCAAATGACGATCTACTGCTGCCTGAATCTCAAACAGATTTTTCTCGTCTTCCGTCTTCTTCAACAATTGTAAATGGAGTCTCACTTCGCTCGCATGCAACATAAGTTTCTGTTTCAATGGTCGCAACGACAATCTAACTGGGTCTTTGCCATAAGGCACATCCAGCATTTTGATGATGGGCATTTGCTTAATCAAAATTTGAAACATGGGCTCAATCAACAACTCTTCAGGGTTGTATTTCTCGACAGTACTAATAACTTCTAATGCCAATTCTGGAACCTCCAGCTTTAGCATTCTTGAAGCAACTGGTAGTTTGTCAATCTCCAGTTTGTTTTGTACACTAAACATAATTTTCTGTTTTTTTTGCACAACATTTCCTATTTCATATATATTTAGATAGAGCCCGTGTATTTCTCTATTTTCATACATAACATAGTCATATTGTACAGTTTGTAAATTAACGTTTACACGACTTTCGCATAAACTTTTACAATGATAAGGAAAAGATTTGTAATATCAATGAAATAATCATTTAAAATCGCCTTTTTGTTGATAAGTTTTTCATTAAAAAAAACACTACCTTGATATATAGTTAGTTGACAATTTTAATGGTCACTTAATAATTGTATAAATAATAATTTTAGTACAAATAGTGGCTAAAACCTAAATAATATCATCAATGTATATATCAATGTTTATATCATTGCTAATAACTTGTATGCAAATAGTATATACAACAAACATGTTGTTTTTTTGCAATCCTTTTTTTACACAAATAGGTGAAGTTTTTAATAGGCTTATTCAGTTAAAATCCTCAACTTATTTATCAAAATTACATGCCATTTTAATATTTGACAACTGCCAATGAATAATTGATAATAAATGTGGTAATAAAGAGGTGTGAGGTGTGTGGTATGGTGTGTGGTATGAGGTGTGTGGTCTGGGGTTTGTGGTCTGGGATCTGGGGTGCCTGCCCCATGAAATCGGATTGTTATTTCATTGGGGTGAGGTATGAGTGAA
>CAZUHZ010000340.1:0-1934 GCA_964620895.1 uncultured Dysgonomonadaceae bacterium
TTAAACCTTTCCTTGCTACTTAATCGACACATATATTAATAAGTGTGTGGTGAATAGTGTGGGTAATTGAATTCGCATCCACTATTTAGCTGCCAAAACTATTTAAATAAAAAAAAACTCGTATATTTGTTATTTAATGAATGGTACTCTTTATTGTGTTTGCTATGTTTACTAAAACAATATAAAGAGTCTATCAACTAACAACCACACAACATCTAAAACATCAACGTATGAATATTATAGACCGTTTCATCAAGTATGCAAAAATAGATACTCAATCTGATGAGAACAACGCTGAAACCCCAAGCACAAAAAAACAATTTGATTTGGCTCGCATAGTTGAGCAAGAGATGAGGGATATGGGTCTTGAAGATATCTCTTTGGACGACAAATGCTATCTTATGGCAACACTTCCTGCCAATTGCGATAAAGACCTACCTACTATTGGCTTTGTTGCTCACTTTGATACAAGCCCCGACATGAGTGGAAAGAATGTGAATCCTAGAATTGTGAAAAACTACGATGGTAAAGACATTCTTCTCAACAAAGATGAGAATATAGTGATGTCGCCCAAAGATTTTCCCGAATTGCTCGATTACAAAGGGGAGGACTTAATAGTAACCGATGGTACAACTCTACTGGGAGCTGACGATAAAGCAGGCATTGCTGAGATTATGAATGCAATGCAATATCTTATCGACCACCCCGAAATAAAACATGGTAAAATTAGGATAGGTTTTACACCCGATGAAGAGATTGGGCGTGGAGCTGACCATTTTGACGTGGAAAAGTTTGGCGCAGATTGGGCATATACTATGGATGGTAGTGTGATGGGCGAGTTGGAGTATGAAAACTTTAATGCAGCGGTAGCTAAAATAGCTATTCAAGGGAGAAATGTACACCCTGGCTATGCAAAAAATAAAATGATAAATGCTTTACATGTTGCTAATGAGTTGATAGACATTCTACCTGTCAATGAGCGTCCTGAATATACAAGCGGTTACGAAGGATTCTTTCATCTGATAGAGATGACCGGAACTGTTGACGAAGCTAGTGTAGCTTACATTATTCGCGACCACGACCGCGCATTGTTTGAAAGACGTAAAGAGCAAATGCAACAAGCTGTTGATTTTATTAATATGAAATATCCCGATGTGGTGAAACTGGAAATGAGAGACCAATACTACAATATGCGCGAAAAGGTAGAGCCTGTAAAACATATTGTGGACTTAGCTTTCAGAGCTATGGAGGCATTAGATATCAAGCCTATTGTTAAGCCTATTAGGGGTGGCACAGACGGTGCTCGCCTGTCGTATATGGGATTGCCTTGTCCAAATATTTTTGCGGGAGGAGTCAATTTTCATGGTCGCTTCGAGTTTTTACCTATTAAATCGTTAGAAAAGGCATCGGAAGTGGTTGTGAAAATAGCTCAATTGGTAGCTGAAGAGTCTAAATAGTCTTTGCCCTTTTCTTATCAAAGACTTAAAATAAGGGGTTTTCTTGCAGGCACTAAATAGCCAATTATATACTACATTTGACAAATAGATAAATATGAAAAAGACACCTTTTACAGATTTGCATATCGAGTTAGGAGCTAAAATGCATGAGTTTGCTGGATTCAATATGCCAATCGAATACACCGGTATTATTGATGAGCACACCACAGTTTGTAATGCAGTGGGAGTATTTGATGTATCTCACATGGGCGAATTTTGGATAAATGGACCTAAAGCACTTGAATTGATTCAGAAAATAACAAGCAACGATGCTTCCAAATTGAAAGTTGGAAAGATACAATACACCTCATTTATTAATGAAAAAGGTGGTATTATTGACGATTTCTTACTCTATCACATGGAGGAAGAGAAATATATGTTGGTGGTAAATGCTGGCAATATTCAAAAAGACTGGGAGTGGGTAAATAAGCAAAACAC
>CAZUHZ010000341.1:0-1931 GCA_964620895.1 uncultured Dysgonomonadaceae bacterium
CAAAATGGAAATCATGCGTTGAAATCGTTTTCGACTCGAGTCGAAATTGAAAACAACACTTGAAACTCGTTTCGACTGGAGTCGAAATGAAAATTGACAGTTGAATGCCATTTCGACTAGAGTCGAAATGTTTTATAATGGTAGCTACTGTCTGCAGAAGATTTTACCTGCAGTAAAAAGAGAGGTTTTTAATAAAGCAAAAATCCTGTGAGGGCTGCCAATGCAATAAGTAGTATTGGATCAATTTTCTTGACCGATGCTATAAAAACAGCACTAAATATAATCCAACTTTTGTAGTCAATAAAGTTGTTGCCATTAATAAGCATTATCCCTGCAGCAGCAATTAGTCCAATCACAGCAGGCTTTATTCCATAGAGTGCTGCACGCACATATCTGTTTTCTTTAAACTTTAAGAAGAAAATAGTTACCAATGTCATTAACCCAAACGAAGGTAAACTTACTGCAAGTGTGCATACTGCCGAGCCAAGAATGCTGGCAAGCAGGCTATGACCCGATGTATTGACAGCCTTAAACCCAATATAGGTGGCAGAGTTAAAAGAAATTGGGCCGGGTGTGGTTTGTGAAATAGCTACTATATCTGTAAACTCGCTCACAGTAATCCACTCGTTCTTTTCTACAACCTCTTGCTGAATGAGTGGTAGCATAGCATAGCCACCTCCAAAACCAAATAGTCCGATCTTGAAAAATGCGATGAACATAGAGATGTATAATTGAGCAAGTGCCATACTATCTGTTGATTAATTTTTTTATCACTCGTTGATATAGTAAGCCAAGTACAATTGCAGCCAAAATAATGTGTATGGGCGATACATGAAGTAGCCCTACTATAAGTGCTACTGCAATGGGTATCCACAAAGTGCCCCATGTTATGTCGGCATTTTTGCCCATCCTCAGGAGGGGTGCAAAAATAAGAGCAACTACTGCAGGCCGTATTCCTTTGAAGACAGCCTCCACACTAGGATTGTCTCTAAACTGAGTAAATACAATTACTAAAAGCAAAATGGTGATGAAGGAAGGGAGGATAATGCCAAGGCTCGAGAAAATGCTTCCTTTTATTCCTTTGCGCTTGTTGCCTACAAATACTGCAGTGTTTAGGGCTATAGGTCCTGGCATAGATTGAGCAAGGGCTAGCATATCGATAAACTCTTTGTCGCCCAACCATTTTTTCTTATCTACTACTGCATTTTGGATAAGCGGTAGCATTGCATAGCCACCTCCAAAAGTGAAAGCACCGATTCTAAAAAAAACAAGAAATATTTCCCAATAAACTCTCATCTACATTAGGTTGTATAAAACGGTATAAAAAGAAGAAAGCAGACTGCATAAATTTAAATTATTTGCAAATCTGCTTTCTCTATTTTAAAGCCACACTGGTGGAATAAGACGAAACTCCTATAGTCAGGATTTGAGTGCTTCGCTATCTCTGTAATTCGCTGTGCATTAAATGCATGTCCCGAAGGATGCGACCCGCCATTAACAGCAAAAACTTACTCGTTTCGTAGATGTAATTGATGAGTTTCCCAATCGACCAATGTGGCAAAGTCTTTTCATCTGATTACATAACAAAAGTAAAAAAAAATATCGAGACTTCCAAATATATTCCACTATATTTCTAATCAATTCTTATATAAATGCACATTATTAGTATAATCGAAGACTTTTCACTCGCAATCTCACGATTTTGCAATAGTTTCATCAGTTAATGTGTGATTAACCCACATTCATCACACTTTTTATTGATGAATACGTCAGCAGGTCGTAATCAAGGGTTTGTTGAGTTGTTGTTTTTTTTGGAGCATCCGCGCAAGATTAATTTAACGGTTAAACTTTCTTTCCATATCGCTACAAAACTTTTTCAACGGTCAAAACTTTTATCCATATCGTTACAAATCTTTGTCAACGGTCAAAAC
>CAZUHZ010000342.1:0-1929 GCA_964620895.1 uncultured Dysgonomonadaceae bacterium
ATTCATTATCTCCTGACTTCAACATTGGGGTGCTTAAAACGATGTTCCATAAAATGCATCTATTTTATATTCAAATGATTATAAAACATTACAGATAAAAGTGTCGAAGTCAGGAGTAAGTAGCATTCCGATAGGAGTAGCACTGTTTGTAGTAAACCTATACTCACACATCCTACTGCTGATTCAGTAAAACATTTTACAGCCATCTGCAACAAAAAAAGACTGCCCCATATTGTCCAAGGCAGTCTCTCTCTTATTTTACAATAGCACAGTTGTATTGTGCTTATATTTTGTTGCACAAATGCAAAAAAACTATTTACAGCAAATCGCTAGCCAGTTCAGAAAGTTCGCTTCTCTCTCCTTTAACAAGATTAGCATGCCCAAATATTTTTTGTCCTTTCATCTTGTCTATCATATATGCCAATCCGTTCGATTGAGCATCTAAGTAAGGAGAGTCTATTTGTTGCAAGTCGCCTGTAAACACCATCTTTGTATCTTGTCCAGCACGAGTAATGATGGTCTTCACTTCGTGAGGAGTTAGGTTTTGCGCCTCGTCAACTATTACATAAGTTTCGTTTAAACTACGTCCGCGAATATAAGCCAAAGCTTCAATTTCTAACTTACCCGACTTTTGCATCTCTTCAATTACAGTTGCATCGTTGCCACCTCCTACTTGTGTTTTAATCACATTCAAGTTGTCGAATAGGGGTTGCATATATGGACCAATCTTTGCTTTTTCGTCTCCAGGTAAGAAACCTAAATCTTTGTCAGATAGTGACACTATTGGACGAGCCAGTAGTATTTGGCTATATTCGTTGTGTTGACTCAACGCTGATGCCAATGCCAACAACGTTTTACCTGTACCAGCTTTACCAGTCACACCCACCAGTTTTATTTGTGGGTCATTCAATACCTCAAAAGCAAAAGCTTGCTCTGCATTGCGAGGAGTGATACCAAAGTTGGATTTTTTGTCCACTTTCACAATTTTCAGCGTGAAAGGGTTATTCCTAACCAATATAGTGTTTCGGTGACTTTTTAATACGAAGCATTGATTGGGTTCTAGGTGTTCATCAAAATCAAACTCATCAACATTAATTCCTTGTGGGGTGTTATACAACCTGTCTATCAAATCGGCATCTACTCCCTCAATCTCCAACTCCTTTTCAGAAAAAGCATCAATGTTTACAACTTTATCTGTAATATAATCTTCAACAAGCAGATTAAGCGAGCGAGCCTTCATGCGCAAGTTGATATCTTTTGTAACCAATATAGTTTTAACCCCAGGGTTTTCTCTGGTCACACCCAGCACAACTGATAGGATTCTATTGTCCGGTTTTGGATCTGGGAAAGATTCTTCAATCTCTTTGTCATATTTAGACATGTTTTTGATGTACAGCTTTCCTCTTCCCACTCCTAAATCTGCTCCACCTTCAAACAAACCATTGTCGGTTATATCATCTAGCTCCCGAACAAATGCACGTGCATTAAAATTGATTTGCTCATTACCTTTTTTGAACTTGTCGAGTTCTTCTAAAACTACAAAAGGTAGATAGAGGTCATTTTCCTCGAAGTTTTCTATACACTTGTAGTCGTGAAGTATAACGTTGGTGTCTAGAATGAAGTTTTTTTTATGTCCCATATTTATTAAATTAAATTGTTTAATGATTTAAGTCTCAATTTTAAAGAGTTTGATTGTAAAAAACGTGCTCGGAAGTTTTTTACAATCATAATGGTAAGGTGGAAATAAAGAACAAGTTTCAAAAAGGGTTCCACTTAGAGTTTGTTCTGTAGTTGTGGTCTAGCAACAACGTCTTCTATGAAGTGTGTTAGCTCTTTTGATTTTAACAAAGATAGTAAGCTAATATTTATGACACAAGTAAAGAGTGGAAAAGTTTTATCGAAAAATGCGTTTAAATCTTTTGTTCCACC
>CAZUHZ010000343.1:0-1917 GCA_964620895.1 uncultured Dysgonomonadaceae bacterium
TAACATTTATGATAGAGTTCAGAGATATTGAATTACAAGACAAAGAGATAATAGACAAATTTTTCACAAACAATCCTTATAGCTCAGCAGAAACTTGCTTCTCCAACTTATATGGATGGGCACACAAATATAAAACACAATATGCCATTTGGCGAGACTTCCTTCTTATTAAGTTTACAAGTGATAGAGGTGGTTGTTCCTATCTTACCCCTTTTGGGAAAGGCAATCTTGCAGCTGCAATAGAAATTTTGGTAGATGAGTGTGGCTGCCCCATAAAGTTTGAAATGTCGGGTGTAACTAGCGCAATGAAAGAAGACATTGAACGTGCAATTCCTAGAAGGTTTGAATTTACAAGACAGCGAGCTAATTATGACTATATCTACACATCAAAAAAACTGATAAATCTTTCAGGAAAGAGGCTTCAGAGTAAGCGCAATCATATCAACCGTTTTAAAGCGCAGCAAACCGATTGGAGATATATTTCAATAACTGACAACCCTAGTGAAGTGGTTAGGTGCAAAGAGATGTTGCAGAAGTGGTATGATATAAACAGAGAGTCGTCAGACGAATCTTTAGAAGATGATTTTAAAGCTACATCACTCTTTTTAGACAACTTCGAGGCTATGAAGCTCAAAGCAGGAGCCATAGAGGTGAACGGTGAGATTATTGCTTTCTCAATGGGTGCACACCTCAACGAAGATACTTTTATTGTGCATGTAGAGAAAGCCTTTGCTGACATACAAGGCGCATACCCATTAATCAATCAAGAGTTTGTAATAAACGAAGCTGCTGAATACACCTATATCAACCGTGAAGAAGATATGGGATATCCATCTTTACGAAAAGCCAAACTATCGTACCGACCCGATATATTGTTGGAGAAGTATATTGTAAAAGAGAAAGATAGATAATGATACGTTATATCACTCCTCAAACACGACATCAAATTCTTGAAATGTGGAGGGTCTGTTTTGGAGACTCTCAGCCTTATTTTGATATCTATTTTAGAGAAAGGTATAAGGATGAAAATACGCTGGCTTACTTCGTGGGCGACAAAGCGGTAGCATCATTGCAACTTTTGCATTACAACTTTACTTATTGTGGCACTGAAATACCCATAGCTTATATTTCTGGAGCTTGCACCCTACCCGAAGCACGCAAAAAAGGATATATGGAAGTTTTGTTGAAAAGAGCGTTCCATGAAATAGCAAAGAGGAATATTCCTCTTTCGCTTTTAGTGCCCGAAGAAAAATGGTTGCTAGGCTTTTACAATAAGTATGGATATGCGCAGACATTTGATGCGGGCGCAAACATTGTTTTACTTGATGAATTGATAAAACGACATTCCAATAATTTACCCTCGGCATACAAAGAGTTCGATAGTATGTTTAGAGAGCAGGAGATGACTGTTCAGAAAACATACGACGACTTTCGAATAGTTGTGGAAGAGGCTGCAGGCTATAACTTCCCGCCAAAGAAAAGTCTTACTGGCATGGCGCGTATAATTGATGCTCGGCAAATGCTCTATTTGTTTGCTAAGCAATATCCCGATAAGTCTTTCTCTATCGAAGTAACGGATGCTATACTTCCTGAAAACAATCTAATCTTATCTGTCAATAATGGATCTGTTACTCGTACCAAAGTGAAACATACCACCCACCTTCAGCTAACCATACATGACTTGGCGCAAGCGTTATTAGGTTACCACACTTCAGCAAAAGAAAAGCTATTTAAAGATGTTTTCCCTGAACATCAACCACAGATTCATTTTATGATGGAGTAGCCCTACTCTTCAGAGTATTTAAGTGTTCTTATTATCTGCTCTATAGTTTTGGCGATATTTCTCTTTGCAATGTCTTTTCGCATAGCTTCTTCAATCGACATCGAGCTAGGAGTAGTTGAAAACAGTGAGGTAAA
>CAZUHZ010000344.1:0-1907 GCA_964620895.1 uncultured Dysgonomonadaceae bacterium
GAAAAGCTCCATGTTCTCTGCAGAGTAGCTTTCCAACGTAATGAAAAGTAGGTCTGCAACGTTGCAAATGCCTAATACTTCGACTCCGCTCAGTAACCAGCACGCCATCTTCGCTCAAGCACCAAAGCTCAGTGACTGTTAACTCTGACAAATGGGACTTTGTATTAAAACACAACAAGTCAATAAATGATTGAATATTAGTTGCTGACACATGCATCAACAAAAGAGTGATGAATAATGCAAGATAAGGCACAGTCCTGCAAAGCTCGCTGCAACCCTCCCAAAAATTGTTTCTAAAACATAATGAACTACAGATGTTCGATTAATATGTTCTAAAGCACTATTTTTGTGACTTCAAAGATTTTTAGGTTTTAATTTTATATCATAACACTATAATTTTATTACAATCCTTATGGTTAATTCTAATTTAAGCAACATCAATAACAAAATTGATGTTCGTGGTTTTGTGTCAAAAAACATCACACCATACGATGGTGATGCCTCATTTCTGAAAGGTGCTACACAACGCACAAAAGATATGTGGAAAATTTGCTTGGATGCAATAAAAGAAGAGCGTGCCAACAATGGTGTTCGCGCTATAGACAATGAACTCATTTCCACCATTACTTCTCATGCAGCTGGATATATTGATCGTGAAAACGAACTAATTGTGGGTTTGCAAACCGACATGTTGCTAAAACGCGCTATGAAACCTTACGGAGGTTTCTCGGTAGTAGAGAGAGCATGTCAAGAAAACGGTGTAGAAGCTTCCCCAATAGTGAAGGAGATATTTACTAAATATGCCAAAACACACAACGACGGAGTGTTTGATGTTTACACTTCCGAAATAAGAACTTATCGCTCGTTAGGAATCCTTACAGGATTGCCAGACAATTATGCACGTGGAAGAATCATTGGCGACTACCGCAGATTGGCGCTATATGGTACTACTTATTTGATTGAAGCAAAAAAGGCTGACAAGAAAACCTTGAAGGGTCCTATGACTGACAGTCAAATTCGCCTGCGCGAAGAAGTGGCAGAGCAAATAAAAGCACTAAAAGATATAGAAGAGCTAGGTAAAATATATGAACTAGACCTTTCTCGCCCAGCCGAAACAGCACAAGAAGCTGTGCAGTGGGTATATATGGGTTACCTAGCAGCTGTGAAAGAACAAGATGGTGCAGCCATGTCTCTTGGCAATGTATCTTCATTTTTGGATATCTACATAGAAAAAGACATCAAAAGTGGAAAGATAACGGAAGATTATGCGCAAGAATTGATCGACCAGTTTGTAATGAAACTACGCGTGGTTCGTCATCTACGCATGGGTGCTTACAACGATATATTTGCAGGCGACCCAACATGGGTAACCGAAGCAATTGGTGGCAACTTGACAGATGGACGCCACAAGGTAACAAAAACATCGTTCCGCTTTTTGCAAACACTCTACAACTTAGGTCCATCTCCCGAGCCAAACTTAACAGTACTATGGTCGGAAAGCCTTCCCGAAGGTTTCAAAGAGTTCTGTGCAAAAGTATCAATCGACACATCATCTATTCAGTATGAAAATGACAACTTGATGCAAGAGAGCCGCTTTAGCGACGATTATGGTATTGCTTGTTGCGTGTCGTATCAAGAAATTGGTAAGCAAATACAATTCTTTGGCGCACGATGCAACTTGGCAAAAACATTACTACTTGCCATTAACGAAGGTCGTTGTGAGATATCCGGGAAACAAGTGCTTGAAGGAATTCCTGCATTAAAATCGGATGTACTAGACTACGACGAAGTGATGACCAACTTTAAGTTGGCTATGGCTGAAGTAGCTCGTGTGTATGCCGACTCGATGAATATTATTCACTACATGCACGACAAGTACTATTACGAGAAAGCTCAAATGGCACTTA
>CAZUHZ010000345.1:0-1903 GCA_964620895.1 uncultured Dysgonomonadaceae bacterium
AAGTGAAGGAGTTTATGCAAATGACTACGCCTCACCAATATTGGTTGGCACGTGCCCTTATTATACTGTCCGATACTTATTATGCGAAAGATGATAAGTTTCAAGCACGCCAATATGTAGAGAGCCTAAAAGCTAATTATAAAGGCAACGAGTCGGATATTCAGCAGATGATTGAGGAGCGACTCAACAGAGAGTAGTTAGCTACCGTTTGATATAAACCACATTCAAGAAAAAACAAACAACAATAGAATATGAAAAAGAATATTTTCGCACTGATAGTAGGGTTGTTATCAACCTTCGGGTTGTATGCTCAAGCACTTCAAGATACAGTTTTGACAAGACAATTGGAGTTGCAACGCGAATTCAATCCTACATTGCAAGATGCCAACAAAATAAACAGCTTGCCTGTAGTGCGCCAACCACAGGTAACAAAAGCCAATACAGACTATGCCGCTTGGACAACGCGCGCTACACCACCCGTCGAGATTGCACTGCCTCAACCTGGTAGAATAATGACCGACATCCCCTTCAGTTTACAAAAAGGATACGTGAAGTTGAATGCTGGAAATTATGGTAATATTGATGGAGCGTTGGGATATCGTTTTTTGGATAACGAGAGCGACAAGTTAAACTTTATGTTTCTACACAACTCTAGCAATGGAAATTTAGATTATAATCAAGGTGAAAACTTAGATAAGATAAAAATGAAGTATATGGATAACTTTGCGAAGCTCAACTTCAAGCATATATTTGAGGCTTCAGAGTTAGATATCTATTGTTCATTCCTTCACTCACAGTTCAACTATTATGGCAATAATTTTGGTGCAAACAGGTTGCACGAAGACAACAATCAAATGTTGAGTGTGTTTAACCTGAAAACTTCACTACACAATACACAGCCACAGCCTATCAACTACAGAGGTTCTTTTAGTTACCAATATTTTACGACAAAATATGGCAGAGACCTTAATGACGACAGTATGGGTGGAAACCAAGTGGAAGCAAATCTTGATTTAAACAAATCTTTTTTGGGAGGCGACAATTTAGTGGGTATTAAAGGAGAACTCTCGGGAGTGTTTTATGATGAAATAAAAACCTTAGAAGAAGGTGAAAAGATTTCAAACTTCTTGATGGTGGATGCCAATCCATATATTCACTTCGAAGGTTTTAATTGGAAGATGCGATTGGGTGCAAATTTAGATTTTGTATTCGATGATGAAAACAAGTTTTATGTTTCTCCCAACATTGCTTTGTCAACGATGATAGCAGAAAACACATCGCTCTACATAAATGCCTTGGGCGGAGTTGGCAAAAACACTTACCTCGATATGTATAAAGAGACGCGCTACCTACTTCCGAACACCATTGTAAAACATTCTTACACACCCTTTGCAATAGATGGAGGTGCTAAAATTGGCGCAATGGATGGATTCCGTATAGATATCTTTGGTGGATATAAGAAAACTAAAGATGAGCATTTTTTGGTTTTACAATCTCAACCAGAATATCAAGAGTTTCTTAAACCTATATTCGGAGATTTGACCCACTCGCACATTGGTGCTAGAGTTCATAGCAACATATGGTCGCCACTAGATGTTGCTGTAGAAGTGAAAAAGAACTTCTACTCTATGAATAAGGTAAAAGGATTAGATACCGAACCTACTAAGCTAGAAGCTTGGAACAAACCAGGTCTGGGAGTAGATATTGATGCTACATTCTCTATTACAAACCAATTGAAAGTAATGCTAGGGTATTACTTTGCTAACGAAAGATGGAGCATAGCAGAAGGCGAAAGTGAAGAGATGGACAACATCAATAACTTGCGTGCAGGAGCTATATATAACTTTAGCCCGATGTTTTCTGTTAACTTAAAAGCCAACAACCTACTCAATCAATCGTACGA
>CAZUHZ010000346.1:0-1903 GCA_964620895.1 uncultured Dysgonomonadaceae bacterium
TGAAGAGTGAGCAGTAAACAGATTGGTCATTTCCATAAGGCTTGTAGGGACAGGTCGCGACCTGTCCTTTCTCAATAACAGTACCACACATGTATGAGTTATGTGGTATGGGGTTGTGCTAATTGCCAATCCAATCGCTGGCGCAAGTCTCCTGACTTGTGCCTCGTTGTATTAGTAACAGCACTGGTCAGAGAACAGCGCTAGCGATGATGTAATGGACAGAGGCATATTAAATGTAAAGGGTAGGGATGCATGGCTCGCGCGGGTTTATAACCCACCTGCCCCATGAAATTAAATTAATATTTCATCGGGGTGTGCTGCGAATGCAGAAATGAATTTATAAATAATAATTTCGCATAGAAAGATATACAGCAGGAGCAGAAGAAAATCACATACCGGGCAGAAGCATAAAAAAATAATACTGGGTGGAGGGCATAGTAGGATAATACCGGGCGGGGGCAAGCCCCGCCCCTACATTGCGTGGCGATGATAATGTGCAAAATGTTCAATCTTGGTGAATGTAGGGGCTTTTTTACCTTCTTGCTTCACACCACCCAAAAATAAAATCTCTGAAAGCGATAAATTTTTCAGTGCAAAAGATAGGCGAGATAACTATTTATTATATATTTGCTGTCTCTATAAACGAGTTGTTTTATAGTAATAACCAGATAAAAATAATAACTATGTCTGCCAAAGAGATTAAAGTGCTTATTGCACGCTTAGAAGAGATTGAAAATGAATTTGCGGAAGCAGATTATGAGTCGGATGATTTTGAAGATTTAGAAGATGAAGTGCTTGAAATAGAAGATGAACTAGGTGGTTTTTCTTTCGATGATAATTATGCACTTATGAGTAAAGCAGAGAAAATAATTGCTAGGATTAAAAAAGACAATGATTTTTATGATCCAGATGCTTCTCTAGATGCGATGTTTCCTGATAGATATGACGATGATTTTGATGATGATTCAATGTCGTATGATAGTGTATTTGGGGATGATTAAAAACAGATAGAGACAATCCCATAAGCACAACTACAGAGCTATTTGCCTGAATGGTTGGTGAATTGGCAACTAAATACTTATTATAAAATAGTATTTAAAACCTATATGAAGCATCTGTTTACTATCTTATGAAGAGATATTGAGCAGATGCTTTTCTAGGTGGCAACAAAGAAAAGTAAAAAATACAAATAAGATGGAGATAGGCAAAACAGAGCTTAGTTTTTGCATTTTTGTTTTGCACACTATTATACTAAATGTGAGGTATTATGAAATTGATTGGCAATGTTATCTGGGTTGTTTTTGGTGGCTTTATTGTAGCTATTGAATACGCAATAGCAAGTATTCCCTTTTTTATATCAATTATTGGTATTCCATTTGGTATTCAGAGTTTGAAAATGGCAACAGTTGCACTGTGGCCTTTTGGTAAAAACATTTCTAATGCAGACAATAATCTAGGGTGCCTGTCCACCATTATGAATATTATATGGTTCTTTATTGGAGGTGTTTGGATATGTTTAACCCATTTTGGTTTTGCGCTTCTCTTTTATATTACAATAATAGGCATACCGTTTGGCAATCAGCATATGAAATTGGCAAGATTAGCATTGACACCTTTTGGAAGAACAGTGGTGGGTAGATGATTAATGAATGAGGATTTCTTCACTCTTCACTACTATACTCCAAATATGCAAACACAAAAAATAATTCATCTTGACACATAGAAATTTTTTAAAATAGAGTGAGATGATGATTTGTTACAAATACTCGCTCTTTTGTTTTAATTTGATTTTTTTCATATTACAAAAAAATATATTTTTGATAGTTGTTTGAATTTCTAGATTCAGACAAAGAATTTTCACCTGTTGACCGACATTTTCACGAAGATGGAAAGAATTTTCACC
>CAZUHZ010000347.1:0-1896 GCA_964620895.1 uncultured Dysgonomonadaceae bacterium
TTACAAGAGACGCCTACTGCAAAATAAAACAACTTTATCATCAGAGCCACATTATTTTTTATCATAATCCTACAATTTTAATTATCTTCGTGGCATGAAACAAAAAAAACACATCCTGCCCTTTATCCTCTTGCTACTACTAATAGTAGATACAAAAGGGTATGCCCAATATGGCGAACCTCTAAATATTCCACCCGCATTAAGTGCGGGTTTTGGTGAACTTCGCAACAATCATTTCCACTCGGGAATTGATTTCAAAACACAACAAGTGGTCAACAAACCCGTGTTTGCAATAGCCGATGGCTACATCTCGCGCATATCAGTTTCGGCAGGCGGATATGGACTAGCATTATATCTTGACCATCCCGAAATGGGACACACATCGGTATATGGACATCTCAATAGTTTTTCTAAACATATAGCCGATTATGTAGAAGAGAAACAATACCAAAATGAGAGCTTTAGAGTGAACCTCTATTTAGAACCACACGAAATACTTGTTGCCAAAGGAGAACAGATAGCCCTGAGTGGCAACACAGGCTCATCGGGTGGCCCACACTTGCACTTTGAGGTGCGAGACAAAGAGACACAAGCTCCACTTGACCCGCTACAATATGTAGCACAAAAAGTTGTCGATACACAAAGCCCCAATTTAGGCGGCATCGCTTTCTATCCCATCAATGGGCAAGGTGTAATAAATGGTAGCATCTCTCCCACCCGATTGACTATATATAAATCTAAAGAAGGCAATCTACTGCCCCTACAAAAAGCAATAGCTGCCTGGGGAAAAATAGGTGTGGGTGTGAAAGCATACGACAAAATGAATGGGCAAAACAATATATATGGTGTGAAACATATTCGATTGTTTGTTGATGACTCTCTTACATTTAGTAGCACCATCAACGAGTTCAGATTTGATGAAACACGCATGCTCAATAGCTTTATCGACTTTGAAGATTGGCGCAACAACAGATCATTCTACATGAAATCGTATATCGAACCTGGCAACAAGCTACGCATCTACAACAATGGTTTGGATGGGTATATCAATATAAACGAAGAGAGAGCTTATGCTATGAAATACGAATTGGAAGACTACCATGGCAATATCACCACATATCGCTTCACAGTGCATGGCGCTCCTCAAGATACTCCTCTTATACCTGTTTGCAAAAACCTTATGACATGGCAAAACAGCAATAAATATGTTGATTACGATTTTATGCTTACTATACCCAAAGACAATCTCTACAACAACTTTTGCTTTCAACACACCAGTACACCACATCTAAACGGCAAGTACTATTCAGACATACATGAAGTAAACAACAACCCTGTTCCTTTACACAAAAACGGCACAATATGGATAAAGATAAATAGCGATACCCTACCCCAACGTGATAAGTATGGTGTAGTAAGGCTAAACAAAGGCAACAGAAGTGACAGTTGGATGGGTGGCTCGTACAAAAATGGCGGAATGGAACTCTCCATCAACGAACTAGGGCTCAAATATGCTATATCAATAGACACCATTGCACCAAAGATTGAACCACTCAATCCACAAACATGGAAACAGAATGGACGCATCCGCATCAAACTAACTGATGATAAGAGTGGTATTCGCTCCTTCCGTGGCACTATCGATGGGGAGTTTGTACTTTTCAAGCACGATAGCAAATCGACTGTTTATACTTACACTTTCAATCGGGAAAGATTGGGCGAGCTGCCCATCAAAAACTTTAGGTTTGTAGCTGAGGATGGCGTAGGGAATGAAACGATTTATGAATATCAATTGTAGTGTAGTCAAAGCTTCCAGCTTTGAAGAATAGTGTATCTGTATCAATTTATTGATACACTACCCCAGGCCACTCTTTCTCGCTAACCTCTTTCGATACA
>CAZUHZ010000348.1:0-1890 GCA_964620895.1 uncultured Dysgonomonadaceae bacterium
TATGGGGTGAGGATAGAGTTGACAGTTAGGGGACGATCTGTTGGCGATGAGACGCAACTGTGATTGCACCCCCAAAAGTAGCACGACCGGGAATCGAACCCGGATCTAAAGTTTAGGAAACTTCTATTCTATCCATTGAACTATCGCGCCATCAACAAAAACAAATTAGATTTGTAGTGCAAAAGTAATTGATTTTTTGAGTAAATCCAATATTTGCTCGCTTTTATACCCCGAAAGAAGGGTGCAACATGCCATTAATCTGTTGTTAGATGAAAATAATCAAACAATATTTCTATTTTTGTGTTTATTATTCACGCAACTTATTTTAATTAGTAAACTTGAAAAGAAATCAGACAATGAATAAAATAGCCATATTATACGGAAGCTCGGCAGGAAATACAGAATCGATTGCAAACAGAATAAAAGAGATGATAGGTGATCGAGCCGATGTTTATAACGTTGAAACTATTTCGGTAGAAGCAGTTCAGCCTTATAAATACCTCATATTGGGTACTTCTACCACCGGAATTGGTGATTTGCAAGAAGACTGGGAGAGTTTTCTTCCAATATTTTCATCAAAAATGGATTTTACAGATAAGACAATTGCTATATTTGGCTTGGGCGATAGTGCTTCGTTTTCGGACTCATTTGCCGACTCTATATTTATATTGCACGATGAGCTGAAGGATAAAGTGAAAATTGTGGGTGAAATAGCTGACGAGGGATATACCTATGACGATACGCTGGCAGTGGTTGACGGCAAATGGTTGGGGCTTGCTCTTGACGAAGACAATGAGTATGACGAAACGGAAGAACGCCTTACTAAATGGGTGGAGCAGTTGAAGAAGGAGTTTGTTTAAACTTTAAATGACACTCAAGCCACATGGGTGGTGTATTCACTTGTTTGCTACAGACGAGTGCTCCATCTGACGATGCGTTGGGTAGCACAATGCTGTAGCAGTTGTCCAATATTGCTTCTCTAGCCTTATTTCAAAACTCAAAAAGAATTTTCAGGTATTGTATTCGTACTATTGGTTGGGTTTTTAGCTCCGCGGGGGTGCGACCTGTTATTGCTGTGTTTTGATAAATAAATTAGTCTAACCCACATAATATTGTAGGGAGCATTGCCCCATCACGTACAGACACAAAAAAAGCGCAACATGTTATATTATAAAAAGTTGCGCTTTCAGAAAGTGATCCGCCTAGGATTCGAACCTAGGACCTACGCCTTAGAAGGGCGTTGCTCTATCCAGCTGAGCTAGCGGACCATGTTTCTATTTCAGTGTGCAAAAATAGTGTATTTATCAATATAAAAAAAATAAAACTTGAGTTATTCAACTAAACTTACAGTAGGTAGGGGTGAAAACTGCTCATAAATTGATTTATAGCGGGGCGTACTTTCTTTGACGAAAACAAAAAAAGGAACAAACCGCTACTTCTTAAAGCTTTTGTATATAGGGATGAAGACAATAATTCCCGACATGATAATGGAGATGACGGTAGTGAAAGTTATCTCGGGCGAGTAGATTATAATAAATGCTACAAGAAATATCCATAGCAAAGCAATAAATCCCATTTGCATGGGGGTCAGTTTTTTTCGTGCCATAAAGTTTCGGTGTTTTTAGTTGAATGCAAATATAATGATTAATTAATTGAAAATGGAGAGTTGAGAGTTGAAAATGACACTTTGGCTCCGCGCCGCTCGCGCGCATTTGAGGTATGTGGTGTGAGGTGTTTGCTCGCGCCGATTTCCGAATCGGTGTGCTGCGAAGCAGAAAGTATTTAAGCAGAAAAATTTCTCGCAATGCCTTGCGTCTTTGGTACAACATCATCCACAGTTAAACAAACTACCTATTCTCTTTAGCTAAAACATTAACATTTAACATTTAA
>CAZUHZ010000349.1:0-1873 GCA_964620895.1 uncultured Dysgonomonadaceae bacterium
ACGGTTGCTGAGCGGAGTCGAAGCATTATGCTAGCGTAGAAAACGTGAATAATACGGGTTTTTTCTGCCTTTTTCTAGAGCCATAATTAAAATGGTACAGAAGAATATCTTCTTTCGTAGTAAAAGAGTTCACTTTCTCATCATTTATAAACAAAATGGCAAACAACACTAGAAACTCAAATCCTCAACAATCGAAAAGAGAAACTAGTGTGGAAAGTGTTTTCGACTTGCGTGGAAAGTAAAAAGAAGGCTTGTTTTCCGTTTCGTTTCAAAACGAAAGCAGATTTAAGGCTTATTTTTGGTTTCGTTTCAAAACGAAAACGATTTCGAGCCTTGTTTGCCGTTTCAATTTCAGTCGAAGGGAGTTTCAAGGGTGAAATGCTAAATCCACGCTCGTGGAAATGAAAAACAAGAGTTGTTTGCCAAATGGACGACAAACGAAGCCGTTTTCAGACTTTTTCTCAAATTTGAGTTGCAAAACAGCGGTTAATAACGCTTAGAATGCATCACCGAAAAATATATCATAATGTTTGATAATAATTCATCCTCTTTTCTTGTTTTTTTGAACTATTTTTTGTATCTTAGTGGTTGGTTTTAGAAGGGAATGTAGAGCACTTTTACTAGAAAAACACACGGTAGAGAATGCTTCCTTTTAGAACTAATAATTTTTCGTTAACCCTGCTCGAAAATATGCCTTTACACAAAGTGCATATTGGATAGCAGAAAAAACACAATACTATGAGCAATTTTGACACCTATGGTAATCTGTTACTTAAAAAACTTCCTTATGGAAGAATGCGCAAAGCTGAAGTGGCTGAATATGCCAACCGCGCTTTAACCATTGTAGAGAAACACAATCCTACAGTTTTATTAATCAAACCCGTCTTTGATCTGTTGGTAGCAAAGCAACCTGAAATAGATGTGCTTGCTATGCGTCATGGAGTTGACCCTCTTTGCCATGAGATTAAAGAGGGAAAGTCGATATTGAATTTGAATATCAGCACACTCAAATTAAAAGTGCAGCTGTTGGGCAAGTATCACAATGACGATGCCAGTCTTGCACTTATTACCAGTAAAATAGATAGCTATTTGCGTTGTCTATACGTCTGCAACGAAAAAGAGTTTATGCAACGGGTTCAGGGGTTTATCAATGCCGTAGCATCCAATAAAGAGTTGAGCGATGCGCTTATTAAACACCAATTAATGGACTCAGTTGATGCTATTAAGCTGGCTCACACCACTCTGCAAGCTGTGATTGGTAAAAGGGTGAAAATTCTTTCTGAACGACCAAAAACTCCTACTTCATCGCTTATCGGTTTGGTTACTAATGCAATCGACAATCTGTTTAAAGCAATAGAGGTGGTGCATCTCATCAATCCAGAGTTGGATTACGAACCGCTAGTGAATGAGTTGAACAAACTAAGTGATATGTTTAAACTCACCATCAACCTTCGCAGTGCTCGCAGCCTTCGCAAAGCTAATGGTGAAGAGGTGGACGAACCTGAAATAGTTGACGATGCAATAGGGTCTGAAACGACGACAGAGGCGGAGATTACTCCTGAAGATGAAAGCAACAGTGAAATGCAAATTGTTTCTAGCAATTCTTTCAATGGGTACAACCCCTATCATGATGTGTATGCACTGCCCGATGGAGAGGAGGAGCGACGTGATGATGTAGCAATCAGGGATTCAACTATCGTTAAAGCATTTGATGATTTTGTGGAGGAGGATGGTTAGTTGATAATTGTTAATTGTTAATTATCAATTATTAGAGCCTGCTGCGAAAAGTAAACACTTATGCTTTTCATTTATGGGCACCCTCGCTAGGCAATTTTGTATAGGTTGCCATTCGTTATAATAATGCCACCCCTTG
>CAZUHZ010000350.1:0-1864 GCA_964620895.1 uncultured Dysgonomonadaceae bacterium
AACGATGCTTTAGAGAGCTTCAAGTTTTATCCTGTTTTAAAACTGACCATTGGCTTCAACGCTTTTACATTGAGAAAATAGCTGAACTCTGCTATGCATATAGCTACTATGATGAGGGTAGCATTAAGCCTATTTGTCAGTAATAGAGAGAGATTCAGCGTAGATTCAATATTGGTATGTTTACTAGCAATAGCAAACCTTTTAGATTTGCTATTGCTATTGTAAGTTGTGCTTATTTGCTAATAATTCTTCTAACTTCTTTTGTAATCTTCTCTTTAGTCTTCTTGATAGTTTTTCCTATCCATTTTCGTCTTCTCACTTCGTGTAGCTCGCCCGTATGTTTGTTTTTGTAGGTTATCACATATTCGGTTCTGCTTACCTCTTCAAAGTCTTTTCTTCGGTTTGGTTGATAGGTTGAAGTGTATATTGCTTCATCGGGCGACCATCCATAGGGTGTAGCAATGTCTTCTTCGTAGAAGTCATCATCGTCTGTATTTTCTCCATGCTCAATCTCCACAATGTATTCGTTGTCTTTACCTTCAAAATCTCCTCTTCGCCATGCGATGGAGAAATCTTCATCAGATTTTTCAAACTCATCTCTATGGGCAAATAGTTTTTCTCTTTTAAAGCGTATCCAGTCGCAACTCGATAGAGGACCTTTCAACATATCTACAACTACAAAATCAACCGCCTTTTCATCTTCATCTAGGTGGGTAAGTCCCAGCTCATTTTTCAAGTAGTGCACGTAGTTGTTTGTAGTAATATGATCCATAAATCCGATGCGATGCAGAAGTCCGTCGCTACAATATGTTTGCGATGGGATGTTTTTCAAAAACTTCTCATAAACATCAATATCTTTGATTAGTGACTTGTTATCGACAACTATATTTATTGCTTCTATTAATACTGCCATAGTTTGTTTCGTTTAGTAGGGTGATTAATATCTGGTTTGTTTTTTATATCGAGTGAGTACTTGGTTTTTTTACAACTAACCTTGTGTGTTTTACTCTTATGAATCACAAAGATATAGGTTTTTTGATGTCAATCACAATCATACACCTCTTTTTCTAGATAAACACTCTATTTTTCAGGAGAGGATATGTTCTATTTATTCTAAAGTTGTAGGTTTTGATGATTTAAAACACCAAAAAAACTCGAAAAAGATTCAAAAAAGGGCGTAAGAGGTCATAAAAGAGCTTTTAAAGGTTAAAATGCGAGATAAATGAAAATAAAATCAACAAATAGTTGTGGGCGATGCAATTATACCTATCTTTGCATCGCATTAGTTTATATCCGGTTAAGGTTTTATGTTTTCAACATTCATTGTTCAATACTTATCTCTCTCTCTCAGATCGAAATGAATGCACAAATTCAATTTTTTATACAATTAATTATTATTACATGAACATTTTTGTTGCAGGCTTAAGCTACCAAATTAGCGAAGCCGACCTAAAGGAACTTTTTGAAGAGTACGGAGCTGTATCATCAGCTAAAATTATTACAGACAGAGATTCAGGCCGATCAAAAGGTTTTGGTTTCGTTGAAATGGATGACGAAGCAGAAGGACAACGTGCTATTGAGGAACTAAACGATGCAGAGTACGATGGTCGTACACTAGCAGTTTCTGTTGCTCGTCCACGCACTGAGCGCTCAGGCGGCGGTGGTGGTTACAATAGAGGCGGTGGCGGTGGTGGTCGTAGAGACAGATACTAACTATCAGCCTTAGAAAAGAAATTATTAAAAGCTGTACTTTTTTAAAAGTGCAGCTTTTTTTTGTGCCTTATTGTGGGGTATTGATGTGGAGTTTTTGGCTCACCTGCAATATTATGTGTTTGCCTTTGCATTTTATTGTCTTCTTTGACGC
>CAZUHZ010000351.1:0-1854 GCA_964620895.1 uncultured Dysgonomonadaceae bacterium
AATGAATTCACACTTCGAAGTTATGACAACGGCGAAAACGTGACTCAGCAATTTCTTGAAAACAGAACACAACCTATCTATAATATCAAGGCTGGAATAGACTACAACCCAAACAAGAGAAATACATTTACCTTCTCTGCACTATTCAATTATCGGGAATATACAGACTTAGGCGATATTCCCTACAATAATAGTAATGGAGAAAGAATGCGGCTATGGCAATATTATGAAAACGAAGTAAATCAGACTCTGTTTGCCACTATAACGCACAAACATTCGTTTAAGCAGCCTGGACACAGCCTAACATCGTCGTTCAACTATTCATTTCGACGCAAAGACGAAGTCTTCAATTTCGAAAACAAACTTTTCAATCCTTCTTCAATAGGGAGAGACACTACAGGTTTAATAGCCGATGAGCATATCTTCGACCTAACTGTTGACTACACCAAACCTCTCAAATCGGGCAGATTGGAAATAGGAACTAAACAACGAGCAAGAAACTTTCCGAATGATATCTACTTTAAACAAGGCAATAATTCAATATTAGAACCGTCTCTTTCAGGAAGTGCAGAATATAGAGAGTGGCTTTCGGCAATTTATGGAACTTATATTTACGAGCTTAAAAAGTTTGAACTTGAAGCTGGGCTTCGGCTTGAGTATGCCAATGTTGATTATTTGGTTGACCCTAAGCACAGTGTTTACAAAAGCACAGGCTTTGATTATATCGACCCATTTCCAAGTGTGAGAGCAACATGGCTAATTAGTGACAATAGTAGATTATCAGCATTTTATAATAGGCGTGTTGATAGACCATCAGAAAAAGAGTTAAGAACTTTCCCAACTTACGCAAGTCCCGAAATTCTTTCGATGGGCAATCCAAATCTACAACCACAGTTCACACAGTCGGTTGAACTAGGTTTTAGGCAATCGTGGAATGGAGGTTACCTCTACAGTGCAGCCTATCATAGAATGTCAACTAACATACTAACTAAAATTATAACAGAAGCCACTCCTACTGGACAAACCTCTTCAAACCTTTTGGCTGAAGTAAATCAGAATGCCGACAAGGGGCAGAACACAGGAATAGAGTTGGTGCTCAACCAACAATTGGGAAGTAAAGTAAGACTCAATGCTAATGGCAATATCTACAGAAATAAAATTGGTGCTTTCACCATTGTAAATGCTTATCCAAGTAATATTTCGTACTCTGGCGAGGAGCAAACTATTGTTTCGGGCAATGCAAAAGTAAACCTAATTGCCAACATCCTAAAAAACACCGAGCTACAAATAACAGGCACCTATCTTGCTCCTGATATTATTCCGCAAGGAAAGATTCTTGCTCGTTACTCTATTGATGCAGGGCTAACTAAAAAGATTCAGAATGGAAAAGGGGAATTATTCATCAACGCAAGCGATATCTTGAATACCCTTGTAATGCGATATGAAATTGAGGGTGATACGTTTAATCTCAATTCTGATGATTATTATGAAACGCAGGTGGTGCGAGTGGGGTATCAGTATAGGTTTTAGAGGAAACTATTAATTTTATATCTTTGCTAAATGTCACAAAAAGCAGAAGAATCCACTTTTAACAAAACTAACTCCCAACCCACAGAGAAGAGTGTAAAAGACGGAGCAAATTCCCCTCCACTGGAGGGGTGGTCGAAGACCGGGGTGGTAAAAAGGAATACCAAAAATTACTTTTCTCTCCCCTACAACCCCAAATTGAAAGAGCGTGCAAAGGCACTGCGCAAAGCAGGAAACCTAGCAGAGGTCTTGTTTTGGCAAGAAGTGCACAAAAGGAAATTCAAAGGGTTTGATTTCGACCGTCAAAAGATAATTGGCAACTATATT
>CAZUHZ010000352.1:0-1841 GCA_964620895.1 uncultured Dysgonomonadaceae bacterium
CCCCCATAACGGACTTGCACCGTCAAATATACTCGTCATGCTTGGCGCACAAAAGAAAAACCTCGTGAACAATAAATGTTTACGAGGTTTTTTGCGGAGAGAGAGGGATTCGAACCCTATCCCTTATATCGTTCAAATTAAGCTTGTTATCAATCTTAAGACTAGTTGGTGTACGAATTGGGAAATTTCACTTTAAAGAAAATTGTCCTATTCTGTCTACCTTTTGTCTACGCTAAACTCAGGTTCAAAGATAATACATTTTTCTGTATCTACAAATACACTGTAAATCAAACAGATACCTGAGGTGCAAGGTGCAAGTGTCTATATATAGACACTTGCACCTTGCACCTCAGGTTATAGATTTATTGATTAATACAGTAAGATTCACAGATGTCCATGAAAGTTATTTTCAGTTTAACGTGCTCATCTTTAAAGAAAGATACTATCATAACTTAATCACAAAAATAAAAAACAACACAGCTTCTAAACTATATTATCTAATTAGAAACAAAATCACTTATTTCTATAGAAGGTTTTAATAAATTGTGTAGTTTTGTAGATAAAGAAATATCTATTACTAAAGCATTTGAAGCACCTCGTAATACAGCATATTTTAATTAATTTAGTGTATCCTGAAGAAATACACGTATTATTTATAGCACAAGTTTCAATCCAATGCCAAAATAGAGATTATAAAAGAGTGGTGCAATGACATTGAAAATGCATCCGAGAATTGAAAAAACAACATAGGAGAAGCATTTTATGGCGTGAAACAATTTTTTTGACATAAATGCCAAAAACTGACAACAATATTAAATCAACCCTATTTCAAAATAATCAATAATGTTAAAAACAATAAGATGAAAAAGAATTTTACACTTATTTTAGGCCTGTTCTTACTAATGGCCTGTACGAACAAAACACAACCAGAAGAATCGGAAACCTTATCAGGTTTAAAGAAAAGCAATTTTGAAACTGAAGTAAATGGAAAACAAACCCATCTGTATGTTCTGAAAAATGCAACAGGGATGGAGGTTTGTATTTCTAATTACGGTGGAAGAATTCTATCAATTATGGTTCCCGATAAAGAGGGAACAATGCATGATGTAGCTTTAGGCTTCGATTCTATTGATGACTATGTGAATATACCTAACAACTTTGGTGCAACTATTGGCAGATATGGAAATAGAATAGCCAATGGACAAATCATAGTAGATAATGTAGAATATGTACTTCCCAAAAACAACTTTGGACATACACTACACGGCGGAGATGAGGGTTTTGACACTAAAGTTTTTGATGGATTACAAACAAATGATCAAACTGTAGAGTTGTCATATATTTCAAAAGATGGAGAAGAAGGATTTCCTGGTAACTTGACTACTAAGGTAACAATGACCCTCACTGATGATAACACCATAGATATTAGCTATGTGGCCACTACTGACGAAAAAACTATTGTAAACTTGACCAATCACTCATATTTTAATTTAAGCGGTAATCCAAAAAACACGATCTTGGATCATAAACTTACAATTAATGCAGATAATTTCACACCAATTGATGATACTTTTATGACCACCGGAGAGATAGCAAGTGTAGAAGGAACCGGTATGGATTTTAGAAGACCAACATTGGTGGGCGAAAGAATAAATAATTATGAATTTGACCAATTAAAATATGGTGATGGATATGACCACAATTGGGTTTTAAACACTTCTGGTGATATAACGATTCCAGCTGCAACTGTACATAACCCTGAAACGGGCATAGAATTAAAGGTTTATACAACTGAACCTGGATTGCAAGTGTATACAGGAAATTTTTTAGATGGTACCGTT
>CAZUHZ010000353.1:0-1826 GCA_964620895.1 uncultured Dysgonomonadaceae bacterium
ATAGTTGCAATTTTGCTAAGAGGATACAAGGGAAACGATGTATGAAAAGGAGCTGTAAAAAAAATTTGATGCCTGCATATAAGACTTGTCAGTTTCTACTTCACAACGTCAAACAATGTTCTATTCAGCTTTGGCTCACCTTCAAACAACTCGTAATTACTTATAAACAATTCTTTCCCGATTTGGCTGCTACCATTACCAACATTCCTCATTCCATAAGTAAGATTCCACTCTTTGATATTCGCAAATGAAAATAAATCTTTGATATATTCGCTGTTATCATAAGTAATCAGCCATTTGTGATTTGATTTTTTAAGCACATCGGCAAATCTCTCATGATCAAATGATGTGTGCATATTCCCATTCTTGCCATATAATGCCGATTTAGTTGCAGAGTAATAAGGTGGATCAAGGAAGATAAATACATTCTCACCTTTTTTTTCAACAACATCTTGATAATCAAAGTTAGTAATGGTTGTATCGTGCAAAATTGATGCAAGAAGTTTCAGTCTATCAATACTTGAGGTTGTAAATCTTTTTTCGAATGCTGCATTTGAAAACCCTCCACTCTCAGTTGTACCAGAGAATGTGATTCTATTGAAGACAAAAAAGGCAGCACCTTTTTTTAAATCATCAAACGTCTCTATATTATCTAACAAATATCTGTGCAACTTCTTACCATTATCAAATTCACTCCTCCAATAACAAACTTGATCAATTAATTCAACTGGATTTCCTTGTGTTTGTTTCCAAAAATGAAATAAGTTGGCATACAAATCATTTATCCAAAACGTTTTATTGGGGTATTTCTGTTTTAGATAAACAAAAACAGAACCACCCCCTACAAAAGGCTCTCTAAACTCATCAAATTCGGGAATAATTGGAGAGATAGTTTTCACTGCTCTACTTTTTCCACCAGGATATCTTAAAGGACTTTTTATCATTTACTCAGCTCTTTCAATGTTAATTAGAATCTTATTTTCTTTTGCTTCAACAAACAGATTTTCTATGATAGACTGCTGTGTTTTTGAAAACTTATGATTAGAAACAAAGGCGTTAATTTTATCATTACTATCTGACGACATTATACCTCCTTGCAACTTAGTTGATGTCAGCCTCATAACAGGTATTGGGTTATATTCAATTCCATCTACGTTCACTTCTTCCAAATTAGTATATAACATCATTTTAAGCAATCCATCCTTAATATCTCCAACACTTGGCAAAAGTGCTGTTCTTGTGTGCTTTGCCTCAATAAGGTAAATATCTTTATCGTCAATTTTTATTTCATCGGTTGTGAAGTAATATATTCCTCCAAGATAGTTCTTTATAGTAATTGTAGCTTTAGTTAATGTTGATAAAGCTTCTTTTGGCTGAATGGTTTGAAACTCTCTGCTTTGAGCCTCTTGAGCTCTTTGTCGCGATGTATCCATAAAACTTTCAACTCCATCCGTAAACTCATTAGCAAATCTGTCAATCCCTCTCTCGTTATGAAATTCAACATTCAGTTGATTGCCAATAGCCCTGTATGTAGATTTTACTTGCTGAATTAATTGAGGAAAGGTGTCTTCTATTTCCTTTAAGTTCCAGTGTAGTGCTGAACTATGATAGTTCTTTATGTCAACAAGTTTAGCTCGCACCAAGTCATTATCGAACTGTTGTTTTGTTATCTTATTTCCTCTTGTGCTATGCTTTTCAGCACTATTATAATAGGCAAAAACCACATACACATCAAGCAAACTCATTAAGGAAACAGTATCCCATTGAATAAAATCTCTGTCACCACGTTTACCTTCATCTTTTATAATTGGGATGACAGTTACTTT
>CAZUHZ010000354.1:0-1788 GCA_964620895.1 uncultured Dysgonomonadaceae bacterium
TTTACATTCTTATTTGTAAGATTGTTCAGTTTGTTTCCACAATCAAATATGGAGACACAATTAGTGTTTGATGATGAGAAATTTAAAATTATCCAGTTTACAGATTTACATTATAGTACCATAAGTAACAAGAAACAGAATGATAGCACCCTCTATCTAATAAAAGAACTAATTCTTAAAGAAAAACCCGATCTTGTAGTATTTACTGGCGATGTTGTAGTTTTTGGACCTCCTACGCAGGGATGGGACGAAGTGCTACAAACTGTAATTGATTTAAAAACACCCTATGTGGTTACTTTTGGAAACCATGATGGAGAGGGTGATTTTAGCAATGAAGAGTTGCTTGAATACATTAAAAAGAAGCCTTATAATATCACTTTCGATGAAGATGAATCTATTTCAGGTTCGGGCAATTGTTCTTTTGTAGTTCGATCTTCTGATAAAAAGGAAAGTAAATGGGCGCTTTACTTCTTTGATTCTCATGCCTACTCTGACAACTCAAAAGTTGGCGGATATGGTTGGGTAAAACACGATCAAATACAGTGGTACATTGATAGAAGCAACGAAATTAATAAAAACAGCGAAAGCACCATTCCAGCCTTAGCTTTTTTCCATATCCCATTTCACGAATATGAGATTGTAAGAAATCGTGCATCAACTATAGGTAACAAAACAGAAGGAGTTTGTCATCCTGCTATAAACTCAGGTCTATTCACAGCATTTGTAGATCAAAAAGATGTAAAAGGTGTATTCGTAGGACATGACCACAACAATGATTTTGTTGGAGAGTTAAATGGAATACTGCTAACTTACGGACGTAAGTCTGGCTATGCTCCAGCCTATGACGAGATTTTAGAACGCGGTGCTAGAGTAATTGAATTGTACGAAAGCGATACTAAATTCAAAACCTACATTACTACGCTAGAAGGTGAAGAGTTTGAATATACTTTCTAATTTAAATAAAATAGTTATTGTCAACCTCTTTGCCTAGGGCAAGGCTCAAGACATATGCCTTAGTAGGATTGACGAGTGAGGCAAGGTAGGATATACTGAGTAGGAGGCATGGTAGGATATATTGAGTGGTGCATAGCAGGATAATACCAGGTGGTGCATAGTACAATAGAATAATACCGGGTGGGGGCAAGTTCGTTTTAATTTACCCACACCACATACCTCTGGCTCGCGTAGCGAAACCTTTCTCTCTAACTTTTTTTTCTCGCAGCGACGCTAAGTCGCATAGTGTCGGCTGATAGTTCTTTCGTATTCATTTTAGCTTTAGCTCTTTATCTATGTTTGCAAACTATTCTGTTTCCTGATGTTAGACTAACAGGTTTATTCTAACTACTTATAGCTCCCTTAAATCAACTCGCACTTTGCGGCTTTGCTCCTTTGCGAGAAATTTTTCTTTTTATGCTGTGGATAATATTATGCCAAAGACACAAGGCATTGCGTCTCTACCCCACCTTAACAATTGAAAGTGGAGAATTGAGAGTTGAAAATGAATGCTAAACCGCTCGCGCCGATTTATTTACAAGTGATGCTGATATGATACCCGATTATCAGAACAATATACTTAGAATTAGATTGCACTCCTTGTCAACACCTAGGGCAAATATCGCTGCCAATAAATTATGTGACTTCCTCAACCAAACAGAAACTCTTTTTCCAACAACAAATATGAGGTTGGTTTACGAAACTGTTGCGCTTTAGATTGCGATGGTATTGGAGTTCTGAATTTACAATTGTGGGGGTATTGTTGCTGTCCGAAGGTATCAAATCTGCTGACAA
>CAZUHZ010000355.1:0-1788 GCA_964620895.1 uncultured Dysgonomonadaceae bacterium
GTTAGTTTCTTGATTTGGTTAAGGGCTAAAGTTCAACTTAAAAACTTTGATAGTTCTCATAGAATACAAACTTTAGCTTCGATGCGTCTTGTTTTTACTATCTTTAGCTCCAGAGCCTCGCTGCCTGTAGTAAATTCGATAACCCAATCAAACCCAGAGTTCCTTTTGGAGCGAACTGTTCTTTGAGTGAAACAAAGAAATAGCCAAAACAGGCAATTTTACTGGTGTTTTCTTTTTTAAAGGGTTATTCTATACTTAGGATAAACAATTTCTCATCTTCTTTTAGCTTTTGTCATCAAGACACTCTATCGGGTATAACTTTTTTCTATCACACAATATAGCATCAATATTTTTAATCATTGATGTAGTGTTATGTTGCATTATATCAATACTTTGTAGAGCTATAATGTGTGTGTTATTCTCGTCAAACAAGCTCACCTTATCGAAACAAATTGTTGTTTCACAAAGATTTTAATCGCTACGTATATACATTCTGATAAAAATGATACCTTTGTGAACAATTATATATGAATGCATGTTCATATATCTATGTGATTGATGGAATTATGAAAATAGACAAGGATAAATTAGAAAGAGCAGCCTATATATTAAAGGCTTTGGCACACGAAACACGTTTGTGTGTGTTGATGCAGTTAGCAGAAACTAAAGAGTTATCTGTTTCCGATTTAATGCAAGAGGTGGGGTGCGAGCAGTCGCTTTTGTCTCATCATCTTACTGACTTGAGAGCAAAAGGAATATTAAATTCAAGAAGAGAAGGACAACGTAATCTCTACTCCATAAATAACGAGCAAATAGTACCACTCTTAGAGTGTATTTTAAATTACTGTAAGTAGAATATTATATGAAAAAATTATTATCAAAACATTGGCTCAAAATTGTTGGAGCACTAGTTGGCGCATTGGGCGGATATATATATTATGTAAAGGTGGGCTGCGTATCGGGTACATGCCCCATTACCTCCGACCCTACCAATAGCACGCTGTATGGAGCCCTTATGGGATTCTTGTTGTTTGGATTGTTCACAAAGAGCCCAAAGAAAGAGCTAACAGAAAAGGAAACAGATAAAAAATAAATACTATTATATGAAAACAAAGTATATAATTTTAGGTGTGCTATCAGCAGTTATTATAACGGCATGCACCAACACAAATAAAGAAACAAATCAAGAAGCAAATTCAAAACAAACAGAAATTAATATGGAACAAAAGACAATTAACTTAACAAAAGCAGAATTCTTAACCAAAGTAGCTAACTACGAAGAGAACCCAAAAGAGTGGACTTATCTTGGTGACAAACCATGTATAATTGATTTTTATGCAGACTGGTGTGGACCATGTAAAATGGTAGCTCCTATATTAGAAGAGTTAGCAGAAGAGTACAAAGATGAGATTTATATCTACAAAGTGGATACAGAAGCAGAGCAAGAATTGGCTGCAGCTTTTGGTATTCGCAGTATTCCTTCAATACTATTTTGCCCCATGGGCGAACAACCACAAATGGCACAAGGTGCACTTCCAAAAGATGGTTTCAAACAAGCTATCGACGAAGTGTTGTTGAGTAAAAACTAATCGTTTTTTTCTTGAAACATACCTTTGTGATAATAACCCTTTGATTTAAGTCTATGATAAGAAAAGGGAAAAGACAAGGCTTTCGAAGATTTTGAAATTAAGGAGCTTACATAAGTAAATGACTGTTTCAAAAACGAGAGTAACGCAGTATTTGCCCTTTTCTTGCATAGATTACTTACAACAAAATACGCTTCACTAT
>CAZUHZ010000356.1:0-1778 GCA_964620895.1 uncultured Dysgonomonadaceae bacterium
GGACAAAAGCAAGAAAAGCTTGTTTATCCTACAACAGAAAAGAAAATTGTAACGGATACCTATTTTGGCACAGAAGTAGATGACCCCTATCGCTGGCTTGAGGATGACAGAAGCGCTGAAACAGAAGCTTGGGTAAAAGAGGAAAACAAAGTTACCTTCGATTATCTTGCTCAAATATCGTATAGAGATGCATTGAAAGAAGAACTCTCAGAAATTTGGAATTACGAAAAATTGTCTGCTCCATTTAAAGAGGGAGAATATACCTATTACTACAAAAATGATGGCTTGCAGAACCAATATGTACTATATCGTAAGAAAGGTGATGATGGTGAGGAAGAGCTCTTTTTAGACCCCAACACATTTTCTGAAGATGGCACAACTTCTCTTGGGCAAGTGAGCTTCTCTAAAGATGGGAGTATCGCTGCTTATGCTATCTCTGAAGGCGGAAGCGACTGGAGAAAAATTATTATTATAGATGCAGAGACTAAGGAGGTTTTAGAAGACACGTTGGTAGATGTTAAGTTTAGTGGTATATCATGGGTAGCCAATGATGGATTCTACTACTCAAGCTACGACAAGCCTGAAGGAAGTGAGCTTTCGGCAAAGACAGATCAGCATAAACTGTATTACCACAAGATAGGAACTCCGCAGAAAGAAGATAAAGTTGTTTTCGGTGAAAAAGAGAAATATCGCTATGTAGGAGGCAGTGTTACAGAAGATGACAGATATTTGATTATCTCTGGAGGAATATCAACATCAGGAAATAGACTATTCCTTAAAGACCTGACAAAACCGAATAGTGAAATAATAACTATTGATGACAATATCGAAACAGATACTTACGTGGCTGATAACAAAGGAAGCAAACTATTTATAGTTACCAACTATAATGCTCCTAATCAACGCATGGTAACAACTGATGCTGCTAATCCAACAACAGAAAATTGGAAAGACCTGATTGCTGAAACTGAAAATGTGTTGAGTATTTCTACAGGATCGGAATACATATTTGCAAGTTATATTGTTGATGCTGTATCGAAAGTGCTGCAATACGACTATGATGGGAACCTTGTAAGAGAAATAGAATTGCCTGGAATAGGTAGTGCAGGGGGGTTTGGTGGTAAAAATGATGATAAGGAGTTGTACTTCTCATTTACTAATTATAGCACTCCTGCAACTATTTACAAGTTCCATCCAAAAGAAGGAAGCTATGATGTGTATTGGGCTCCTGATATGGAGTATAATGGCGATGATTTTGAGAGTAAACAAGTATTTTATACCTCAAAAGATGGAACAAAAGTACCCATGATTATCACCTACATGAAAGGCATTGAGCTAAATGGCAAAAACCCCACCATGCTATATGGTTACGGTGGATTTAATATCAGTTTAACTCCCTCTTTCAGTGTTGCTAATGCTGTTTGGATGAACAATGGGGGTGTTTATGCTGTAGCCAATCTTCGTGGTGGTGGTGAGTATGGTAAAGCTTGGCACGAAGCAGGGACACAATTGAAAAAACAAAATGTTTTTGACGATTTCATAGCTGCTGCTGAATACCTAATTGATGAAAACTATACCTCTTCAGACTATTTAGCTATCAGAGGTGGTTCTAACGGTGGTTTACTTGTAGGTGCAGCTATGACGCAGCGTCCAGAATTGATGAAAGTTGTAATTCCTCAAGTGGGAGTATTAGATATGCTACGTTACCACACCTTTACTGCAGGAGCAGGATGGGCTTACGATTATGGAACAGCGGAAGATAGTGAGGAGATGTTTAA
>CAZUHZ010000357.1:0-1773 GCA_964620895.1 uncultured Dysgonomonadaceae bacterium
AAAAAGTTTCATAGTTCATTCGTTTTTATTGGTTTAAAATAATGTTAGTTGTCTCTGATGTGTTTCTAATCTTTGCTTTGCTTGTTCGTAATAATCTTCGTCCAATTCAATAGCTGTTAAATCGAACTTCAAATCGTGACATGCAATTCCAATTGATAAACTCCCGAAGTGGGTGTCTAAAATGGTGTCGCCCTCTTTTGCGTATTTTTGGAGTAGCCATCTATAGAGTTGGACGGGTTTTTCTGTAGGATGTATGCGTTGTTGCTTGTTTTTCATGTTTTGCTGAAGCATCCCATTCCACCTCCACTTAAACATCCTTACTGCGGTATCAAATGAAGTCCAAGCAAGTTCACAATCAGCAAAGTTCCCGCTATTGTCTTTATCCCACACAATCCAGCAGCTACTATCAAATGGCATTTTACTTATAAAGTGATTTGCTCCCCATACAATTTGATTTTTAGATACTCTAAATAGTTGGCGGAAATATTCGTCATTTGGTGGCTGTTTATCCCATTCTTTCGCTCCGTAATCCTTAGCCTTACCTGCATTGTTTCCGCCAACTTTTCCAGTCTTAGCCGCATTTATTCCATAAGGCGGGTCAACTATACAAAGGTCAAACTGCTTATCCTCAAATGTTTTCATCACTTCCATACAATCAGCGTTGTATAGTTTTATTCCTCCTAATTTTTCAATTTTCATAATTAATTTATTTTTATTGGTTATTTTCAATCCATAATAGTAGTTTTCGTTTTAGCTTCATGTGTTATTTTTTAATTGTGCTTGAACATTTTCATTATTCTTTTTAATTCTGACTTATCTGTTATATCATCAAAATTCTCAAAGAAAAAATATTCATTTGGATCATCGTATCCGTCTAAATTGCTTATAATGAATAATGGTGTTAACTCTCTTGTGTCTCCAGTTGTGTTCATTACGCATTTGATTATGTCATTATAAAGAGATAGCTGTTCATCGTCAACGTTCATTGTATTTCTTTTAATTTCTATCAAAAAAACATCCTTATCATCTGAAGCTATTAAATCTATAATGCAAATTTTCTCTTCTTCCCCTTGCATCTTATATTTTAAAGCAAGCTGTGAGTTTAGAGTTCCAAAAATATTATTCATAAAATCAGTGACTTTACGTTCTTCTTTTTTTGATTCTTCATTTGCATTCACATAAGAAGAAATACTCTCTATTGTACTTTTGTATCCATATTTTACCCTTAAATCTTCCAATCCTATTGACTTATAGAAAAGTATTAGTTGCTTTGCTTTTATCTTACCCCTAAAGTTGTTTTCTCTTATTATTTCAGTTGCCCAATCTTTATTAACTCTAACCTTTAAGCAGTAATCAAACTGATTGCTTAAATTATCCGCTGTGCTTGAATTAAAATTACTATGCTCTTTTTCTTTGTTCATATAATCTGTACAACCCCAAAATCCATATCCATCAACAAACCTCATAGGCTTTCCGCAAACACACTCTTTTTTATTCCAAAGATTAATCTTTTTATTAACCTCCCTAAGTCTCATATCTCTTTCAGATATAACTTTCATGTTATAATCCATATATGCGTTTATCAGTAAATCCTTATTATCAATCATTAGTTTTTCGCATTTTGAATTTTGTTTTTCATCTTTACTTTTAAAGAAATGAATTAATGACTTTTTTTCTTCGTTACTCATCACTTTTGCATACTCAATTTGTTTCATAATATTATTTTTTAATTGTTATTCGGACTAAACGGTCAATCATTATAAACTGATACTT
>CAZUHZ010000358.1:0-1760 GCA_964620895.1 uncultured Dysgonomonadaceae bacterium
ACTGCAAAACAAACTAAAACTTAAACCCAACAGATAGATAAGCACTTTGGTTTTTTACATTTGGTTTGTATGCTAGATGATCCTTAATATCTCTTGCAGTTTTCATAAGCCCCATGTCCCAACCTATGTCAATCACTATTTTCTTAAATTCTACACCAACTCCTAGTCCAACACCCATATCCCAACGTTTATAACCAAAATGCTTGTCAAAAGTATTTATCTCAGGCTTGCCTATGTAATCATCTGAATTAATAGTAGTGTTTGCTTGCCTTTTGCCACCAACACCGTATGCCATGTATGGACCAGCATGGAAGAACAGTTTTGCGCTTTGTGTTATATTTTTTTTGTATGCTAAATGTATTGGAAGTTGTATGTAGTTGGCAGTTACATTAAATTCAGTTTCTCCTACTACTCCTATAATATCAGTTGTGTATTCACTTCCTTTGCTTATAAAATAGAACCCTGTTTGCAAAGAAAGATTAGTTGCAAACTCTAAGTCAACACCAACGCCAATATTAAATCCAGGCTTCACATCTTTGTTTGAGAGATTATCACCGTAGAAGTTCGACATGTTTAGCCCTGCTTTTACGTTTACAAAAGCATTTTGAGCACCAACAATAGACGCCATGCCCAGAAGAGCAATTACAAGTGATAGTTTTAATTTCTTCATTATCTATATTTATTAATTTAGTTCTTAATTATTTGTTTTCTCAATTATCAACAACAAAAATATCTGTTCATTACTTTCGTTTCAAACAAATATTTATGCAAATGTATAAATTATTTGTCAAAGTCAAAGGTAAAACAAAAAAGCATCGCTCTTTTCAGTAAGAACGATGCTCTGTATAGTATGTCAGTTAAGTTTTTAGAACTTGTATCCTACAGAAAGGTAGGCGTTTTGAGTTTTTAGGTCTGCATTATCTATTCTTGAGATATTGGTAAGTCCCATGTCCCAACCTAAGTCAACTAGAATTCTTCCAAATTCTGCACCAACACCAAGTCCAAGACCTGCATCAAAAGGTTTTAATCCATTTAATACATCTAAAAATGCATCATCTTTAAAAGTATCTACTTCTAAATTTCCTGCTGATGTTTTTCCTCCAATACCATAAGCAACATAAGGTCCTGCATGTAATACAACTCTAGTCCCTGGCATTACATCTATTTTGTAGGCAAAGTGTAAAGGTAGTTGTAAGAAATTAGCATTTGCATTTAGCTCTGTGCTTACAAGATCAGTTGTGTATTTTGCACCTTTACTTGTGAAAAACAATCCCGATTGTATCCCCATATTGGGAGCAAATTCAAAGTCAGCTCCAACGCCTATATGGAATCCAGTTTTCATATTCTTGTCATTTAATTCGTCACCATAAAAATTCGACATGTTCAATCCACCTTTTATACTATATGAGGTGTGCTGTGCACTAACAAGAGAAACCATGCTTAACAGTGCAATTACAAGTGATAATTTAATCTTTTTCATAATCTAATTTTATTTTAGTTAGTTATATTTCTAATCTACTCTTTCGAGGATCAATTGTTAAAACAGTTATGCAAGGGGATTTGTTCAAAATGTTATCCCGCATTATTCATCACATCTTTATTAATGTATAAGTGTCAACAGTAAATAATATGTGGGGTAGCCAGTTCCATTTTAATACAAAGGCTCATCTATAAGAAAAAACGGTCACTGCGGTCACTAAACAAAGATGATGCACGCTCATTGAGCAGTGTTGAAGCACGGTTGCTGAGCGGAGTCGAAG
>CAZUHZ010000359.1:0-1746 GCA_964620895.1 uncultured Dysgonomonadaceae bacterium
TTGCCCAGTATATCCTACTAAGGCACAAGTCGGGAGACTTGCGCCAGCGAAAGAAATGCGATTAGTTGGGTCTCTACATTATCAACCCTATTTCTCTACATCAATTCCTCACATTTATAATACCACCTCATCATTCACTAACAACAATATAACGGACACTGTTTTAATAACCACTCTCCAACTTCTCACTAAACGAAGTAATATCTTCGCCAATTGACAAACCAAAGAGAGCAAAATCATACTTCACAGGATCGTTCTTATCTAGCTTTTTCAAGCTTTCTGTCAACTCCAATGCTGTGTCCCAATCAACTGGTTTACGAGTTATAAGTCCCAGTTTTCGAGCGGCACGCTCTACATGTAAATCGATAGGGCATATTAGTTCGCTCATCGGTATTTGCTTCCAGATACCAAAGTCAACACCATTCTCATCTTTTCTAACCATCCATCTCAAAAACATATTCAATCGTTTACATGCCGACTTTTTAGCAGGCGATGCTACATGCTTTTGAGTTCTTTTGGGTGCATTTTCGCTATTGAGGAAATACTTCCGAAAGTGAATAAGAGAACTCTCAACACTTTCAAATCCTGTTTCAGGAATAAATGCACTCTCCAAACTATCGTGTTTGCTGTAGTGTCGGTGCAAAAAATCAACAAAATAGAGCAGGTCTGTATCGTTGAAGGTGCGGTGTTTAAAACCCTCCAACCTCTTCAGACCTTCGTCGGTATAGCTCATTACAAATTTATAAGGCTCACCATCCATTCTCTCTATCAACTCATTCGATTTTGCAATAATAGTTTTGCGTTGCCCCCATGCCAATACTGCAGCAAAAAGAGCCATAATTTCTATGTCTGCCTTCTCTTTAAATTGGTGAGGAATACTTATGGGATCTCTTTTAATAAAAGAGACTTTGTTGAATTTAGCTACTTTTGCATCAAGATGTTTTTTCAGATCAGCACCAGATAATCTATTCATTCTAGTTGTATTTTTAATATGTCACTGTAAAGATAAAGAGACAAGATTGTGTTGTGTGTAACCCTTGTTTAAAGTAGCCATCACCCTACAAAGTTAGCAATTGTTTAATAAAAACCTCTTTTACCACCTACTTTTAGTTTGTCGGTTCGCAATTTCACCAAAGTTGCCAGTAAAAGAGGCGCTATATTTATTCCAGTTTTCCTACTCTTACTTATTCGGGTGTGGTTGACGAATCTTCTTCACCAGCTTCTTCTTTAAACCAACCTGAATACATCAAGTAGTTGCGAGCAATTTTCTGATTCATCTCTTTCGATTGTTCAGGGTCAACTTTCTTCACAAACTTTGCTGGCACACCAGCATAAATGCTGCCAGGCTCTACTTGCGTTCCGCTCAACACCACAGAGCCTGCTGCTATAATAGCACCTTCGCCCACCACAGCATGGTCTAGCACAATTGCCCCCATACCAATAAGCGCACCATTTTCTATCTTCGCACCGTGTATTATTGCATTGTGCCCAATAGACACATCGTCGCCAATTATTGAAACTGATTTTTTGTACAATGTGTGTATCACAGTGCCATCTTGCACATTCACTCTATTGCCAATGCGAATAGAATTAACATCGCCACGCAACACAGTATTGTACCAGATACTACAATCATCGCCAATAATTACATCGCCAATAATAGTAGCATTTTCAGCCAAATATATATTCTCACCCATTTTGGGGGTAAAGCCTCTTACAGATTTAATTAATGCCATTGTTTTATAT
>CAZUHZ010000360.1:0-1745 GCA_964620895.1 uncultured Dysgonomonadaceae bacterium
TTTTTTACAGTCCGCTTCTACGAAGCTAGAAGTGTTGTGCTTGCTTGTTTACTACAGACAGTGCAGCATCTAACGATGCGCTAGTTAGCAATCAATTTCTTTTTCAATTAACAGAAAACATCAATGCACAAAAAAACGCTCTCGAATAGTCGAGAGCGTTTTTGTTTATAGTATATAGTTTAAGTAAACTACTTGTTAATTAAGCGTTAACTTTAGCCATGTGCTCAATAAGTTCAACTACTTTGTTTGAGTAACCCCACTCATTGTCATACCATGCTACAACTTTTACAAAAGTTGGGCTCAATTGGATACCTGCATCAACATCAAAGATAGATGTACGTGCATCACCAATGAAATCGCTAGATACAACTGCCTCGTCTGTGTAACCCAAAATTCCTTTTAGTTCACCTTCGGAAGCTTTTTTCATGACTTTACAGATATTTTCGTAAGTAGTTTCTTTCTCTAAGCGTACTGTTAAGTCAACAACAGAAACGTTAAGTGTTGGAACACGAAGTGACATACCTGTCAATTTTCCATCAAGTGATGGAATTACTTTACCTACTGCTTTAGCAGCACCAGTTGATGAAGGGATGATGTTACCAGTACCTGCACGTCCACCTCTCCAGTCTTTAGATGAAGGTGAGTCAACTATTTTTTGAGTTGCTGTTACAGAGTGAACTGTAGTCATAAGACCTTCAAGAATTCCAAACTCATCGTTCAATACTTTAGCAATAGGAGCTAAACAGTTAGTTGTACAAGATGCATTAGATACAAATTTGCAACCTTTTTCGTATTTGTCTTCGTTCACACCCAATACAAACATAGGAGTGTCGTCTTTTGAAGGAGCAGACATTACTACATATTTTGCACCAGCATCAATGTGACCTTGTGCACTTTCCTTTGTTAAGAAAAGACCAGTAGATTCAACTACATATTCTGCACCAACTGCGTCCCACTTCAAATCTGCTGGGTTTCTTTCAGCTGTAACACGAACCTCTTTTCCGTTTACAATTAGTTTACCGTCTATTACTTCAACAGTTCCGTCAAATTTACCGTGTACTGTGTCATATTTTAGCATATAAGCTAAATAGTCAACATCTAGTAAGTCATTAATACCTACAACTTGAACGTTGTCGTTTGCTTGACTAGCGCGGAAAACCATACGTCCAATACGTCCAAATCCGTTGATACCTACTTTAATCATAATCTTTTAAATTTTAATTGTTATATTAAATTGTTAATTGTCTTTTTTGTAAAGAACAAATGTACTCTTTTTTTTCTTTTCAATAAAATTTTTAATGTCAAAAACCTTAAAAAAATATCATATTTATTCATTAAGCACTTAACCTGTGTTATTTAAGGTTTTGGTTTCGCAATGATGCAAGGTTTACATCTTCACCCATATAATCAATTCTTTCAAGAAGCTTACTGATGCAACAAATGAGGAAAGGAATAAAGCGAGCGATGTCTGAAAATATGGATTAGCCTCAAATTATATTAGTCTCCAATTTATAGGCTGTTTATTAATACGATAAATCATTGCGAGCGTAATAAAATATCCAATACAATATGTAGATGCATTCAATTTGACTATATTTGCACTAACTATTTGTGAAACTATAAACATTAATATACAACTATGTCAGACGATAAAAAAATCATTTTTTCTATGGTGGGTGTTAGCAAAACTTTTCCACCCCAAAAACAAGTTTTAAAAAACATCTATTTATCATTCTTTTATGGTG
>CAZUHZ010000361.1:0-1744 GCA_964620895.1 uncultured Dysgonomonadaceae bacterium
TTTCGAAAACAAAAGACTCATCAATGGGCACTTCTTCGTTCCAGTGCCAATTGTTTAAATCGCCAGCGTGGAATATTTTTCTTCTTTTGTGCTCTATGTAAAAACTAGCACCAGCGTCGGTAGAGCCGAAAGCTTTTATCAGTATGTTTTTGTCGCAATACGATTCAAACTTATCTAGATAATTTATTTTCTCATCTTTAAGCAGACTGTTATCCTTGAGGGTGTCAGCTATTTCTTTAGAAAACACATAGGTGATGTCTTTTTTATCAACATCCCACGTTAGTACTTCTTCATTAAAATGATCGCCATGAGAGTGGGTGCAGAGCACATAAAGTGGTTTATCGCTTTGGAGAAGATGTTGCTCGACCCAGCCAGTAGCTTCTCCATTTTTTGCAGGGTCGATGTAATAATCGATAATTACAGAAAACTTGTCGAATTCTATTACACAACAACTGTGATAAATATAAGTAATAATCATAAGTATAGTATTTTTCTCAATTACATTCTCTTTACTGGTATAACAATTGAATCGGCAATTGTTTCAATGGGAGGTGCATTTATATGGATTTACTAAATTAATAGTACAAATAGGCTTTTAAAAACAATTTCCTCCTGCTTACGATAAAAGAGATTGAAATATATATTGGTGTTTATTTAAATTGGTTTTCAGCTTCTTTTAAAATATTTTTATCGAACAACATTGATCCAAGACTGAAAATAGAGGCGAAACTGAACTAAAAAAACCTAAAAGCGTTTATCAACTGCACATTTGTATTACATTTGTGCAGTTATTACAAAGATAAATAATCAATATAATATATTTTAAAGATGAACCACAATTTATTAAAAGGAAAAAGAGGAATAGTTTTTGGAGCACTTAATGATATGTCTATCGCATGGAAAGTAGCCGAGCGAGCTGTAGAAGAGGGTGCTATAATAACTCTTTCTAATACACCAGTGGCTGTAAGAATGGGCGACACAAACGAGCTAGGAAAGAAGTTAAACGCTGAGATACTTCCTGCCGATGCTACCAATGTTGATGATTTGGAGATGGTGTTTTCTAAATCGATGGAGATATTGGGAGGTAAAATAGATTTTGTGTTGCACTCTATTGGTATGTCGCCTAATGTACGTAAGAAAAAAACATACGATGATTTGGACTACAACCTATTGGACAAAACATTAGATATATCGGCAGTGTCATTTCACAAGATGCTACAAACTGCTAAGAAAATGGATGCTATCTCTGAAGGTGGTTCTGTGTTGGCTTTAAGTTTTATTGCAGCACAACGTGTGTTTACGGGTTACAATGACATGGCAGATGCTAAGGCTTTGTTAGAATCTATAACACGGAGCTTTGGTTATATTTATGGTCGTGAGAAAGGTGTTAGAGTAAATACTATCTCTCAATCGCCTACAATGACAACTGCTGGAAGTGGTATAAAAGGCGTTGACGACCTATTGGATTTTGCTGAGCGCATGTCTCCAATTGGTAATGCTGATGCTGACGACTGTGCGGATTACTGTATTGTAATGTTCTCCGATCTAACACGCAAAGTCACAATGCAAAACCTCTACAACGACGGAGGATTTTCGAGTATGGGTATGAGCCTTCGTGCAATGAAGCAATACACCAATGGCTGTGAGGAAAAAGATGAGGATGGGGATATTGTTTATGGATAAACTTTAGAAACTCTCTATAGAGTAGGTTGTTGTTGCTTGACGTTGTCATTAAAGTGTTTAT
>CAZUHZ010000362.1:0-1722 GCA_964620895.1 uncultured Dysgonomonadaceae bacterium
AACATTATCACTCTATTTCAGAAGGTTTATTTGATATTACTGTAAATAACTTATCTAAAGTAGCATTTGAAATAGAATCAAAATCAGTAGCATTTCCTAATAAGGACTTTTATTTTGATTTAGGAGGATATGCAAAAGGATATGCAATTGAGAAAATAAAAAAAATGCTTTCGGAAGCAGAGGTGGAGCATGCTCTTCTTAATTTTGGAGATAGTTCCATTGCAGCAATTGGGCATCATCCATTTGGTGATTGCTGGAGCGTTTCAATTGACAATCCGTTCAAAAAAGGGGAGATACTAAAAGAGATAAAGCTAAAAAACCAAGATTTATCTTCTTCAGGCAACGTACCTACTCACCCTCAACATATTATTGACCCTTTCACCAAACAGTTTAACAGTGATAAAAAGGTAGTTTGCGTTGTTGCTGAAAACTCTATAGATGCAGAAGTATTAACAACAACATTGATGATAGCCTCATCAGACCAAGAAAATAGAATTAAATCAAATTTCAAAATAGATAAATCAATTGTCTTTAACCTTTAACAAGAATGGCAAAAGAGAACAGGAAACAAGTCGATGTAAGCCTTCGACAATTTATTAAAGATCTGGGTTACATTACAGGTGGGAGTGCTCTATTAGCTACCACTCCATGGCTTCAATCTTTTACTCCAGACAAACTAAACGACATTAAAAAAGAAAAAGCAAGAGTTGCTCTTATTGGAGTTGGTTCGAGGGGACAATATCACATTCACAATTTACTTCAGTTTAATCATGTTGAAATTGTAGCTATGTGTGACATCTACCCCCCTAATCTAAAAGAAGCACACGCTTTATACCCAAAATCAAGAACATACACTGATTATAAAAAACTTCTTGAAGCAAAAGATATTGATGGAGTTATAATTTCAACACCCTTAAACTGGCATGCACCAATGTTGTTGGATGCTTTATCTGCTGGAAAGCATGTTTTTTGTGAAAAATCAATGGCTTTGACCATGGATGAATGTTTAGCAATATATAATGCTTATAAAACTACAAATAAAGTAGTTTATTTCTGTATGCAACGCATGTTTGATGAGAAATACATCAAAGCCATGCAGATGATTCACTCTGGATTAATTGGTGATATTGTAGCAACAAGATGTCATTGGTTTCGCAATCATGATTGGCGTCGTCCTGTGCCATCACCTGAATTGGAACGTCAAATTAACTGGCGACTCTATCGGGAGTCATCAGCAGGATTAATGACTGAACTTGCAACCCATCAATTGGAAGTATGTAACTGGGCTACAAACCGCGTTCCGCGTTCGGTTATGGGGATGGGAGATATTGTATACTGGAAAGATGGTCGAGAAGTATATGATAGCGTCAGCTTAGTATATGGCTATGACAATGGTGTGAAAATAACTTACGAATCCACTATTTCAAACCGCTACAATGGTATGGAAGAGCAAATATTGGGACATAAAGGAACAATGGATTTGTCAAAAGGAATTTATTATTTGGAAGAAGAAGCCCCTGGTTCAGGTATTGAACAACTTTTAAGTCAGATAGGAAATAAAGTATTTAGTTCAGTTCCAATTGCAGGTGCAAGCTGGCGACCCGAAACAAGAGAGAAATATAAACCAAATTTGGTGTTGCCTGGTTCCAAAATTAGTGATGGTGTATCTATGAGTCCTGTCTAAATACACAAAGTTTCATACTTGATTGACAGGCGTAAAGT
>CAZUHZ010000363.1:0-1716 GCA_964620895.1 uncultured Dysgonomonadaceae bacterium
AAAACACAATATTCCAACTGCCTACTTTTATAATTAACAACAAGTTGCTCTAACAACATTCTTTTGCTAATAATTAGTCTTCTTCTACTCTTTGACCAACGAAAGTCACCTCCTATTTTATCAGCACTCTGTGCCAAAGTCCCCTTTAAAGGGTTTAGGGGTGAAAGGAAAAGAAATTGACTTTTAGCAAAATAGGCTCAATAATATAATTGTTTCAAATTTAGGCTGTTTTGATGAGAGGTTTCTCCCAAATCGTAAATAAATTCTCTCAAATCGTACAAATCTTGCTTTTATATCAACAAATATTACTATATTTACATATTAAATAGATAAACAGGCGACATGATATACGCTCTATTCAGTGTGATGCCAGTTTTTATTATTCTATTTTGGCTGGCTCTCTTTTTCCTTGATGATAATAAAACCAAGGCAAAACGGTTTTTGCTTTTATTTTTATCTGTAGCCTTAGTCAACTATTTAGTCCACTGGTATTATTTCAACAATAATTACGAGACATATTACCTACTCGATAGCATTTGGGTTTTCACCTCTCTCTCTGTTTACCCCCTCTATTACTACTACATCCGCCTTCTTGCAAAAGATATAAAGGTTGACCACAGATATTGCTGGATATTGCTCCCTGCAGTTGTATTGGCGCTTTTGTCTGCAATTATCTATATAATGATGAGCCCTCAAGAGATTGAAATTTTTAGCAACGAAATACTCTATCACAACAGACCTCGCAGTGGAAACTATTCCACATTAATCAAACTACAACTATTAAGAATAGACGCTTTTAAGCTAATTTTTACGGTCGAGATTATTCTAACAGTTTTTTATGGAATGCGGCATATCAGGTGGTTCAACAAAAAAGTAATGGCATTTTACTCAGATACACATCATAGAGAATTGTCGAACATACGAATTACCCTTATTTTTCTGTTTATTACAGCCATCTCCTCCATGATATCTAATATCATAGGGAAAGATTTCTTTGTAGATAATCCTTGTTATTTAGCCCTCCCTTCCATCACTCATTCAATGGCTCTCTTTGGTATTAGTTATGTGGGATACAGGCAGTCGTTCTCTATCAGAGAACTCACCAACGATCAGCTCCAGCCTGTTGATAAAAGTCGTTGCAAAGAAGAGGAGGAAAATAAAGATGGCACCATGGGTGAAAAATATGACCAGCTGTATGAGAGGATGGAGTTTCTGCTGGAAAAGGAGCAAATATTTAAGAATGCTGATTTACAGTTAACCGATTTGGCGACGAAATTATGTACAAATAGAACCTATGTCTCGCAATTAATCAACAACAGGGCAAATTCAAACTTTTGCGATTACATAAATTCATACCGCATACTATATGCAAAAGAAAAGCTAACCTCGGAAGAGGGAAATCACTTAACTATGGATGAAATAGCTCTCAAGTCTGGCTTCTCAAGCCAAAGTTCATTTTATAGACTGTTTATGAAAATTGAAGGAACAACTCCTTCAAAATATAGAGCAGAACAGATAAAAACAACTGATAAAGCGGTTTCCGAAGAATAGGGTGCTCAACAAAATGTCAACATACCACGTATCACAAAAAGCACTAACAAAACTAACAAACAGACTGATACCAATGTCAACCTTGAACTTCAATCAAGAATAAAACCCTTCGACCCCATTAGGCTACGATTGAAAATGAAAAAAGCTCAGAGCTACTTTTGGCTA
>CAZUHZ010000364.1:0-1706 GCA_964620895.1 uncultured Dysgonomonadaceae bacterium
TCTCCTAAAGTGAATACAATTTCAACACCCTGAAGATTCTGACCAGGCACAACTATTGCTGTTGCAGTTGCCTTTTGATTATCTTCTGCAATAGTTACATTAGGTGTAATATTCTTTTTTGTAGTTCCTATTACAACTGTACCATCAGCCAAAGCAAGCTCTCCGTCAACTATTATATCATTTATAGAGACCGTTAATCCTTCCAGCGAAGGTAAGTCATTGCCTAACTCAACATTAAACACCAATTTAGAAAGCTTGTGATCGAAATCTAAATCTACAGTATTAATATCTTTGCTTTCACCTTTTGCATTATTAGAATATAGCAAGTCGATAGCTGGAAGATTAGATTGAGATGATACATCAATAGTGTATTTATAATCAGTTATTGCTGCTTTGTAAGGATAGTAAGATACAAAATCTAAATTCCCATTTTCAGGAAAGTTAATGGGAGCACCTACTGGAGTGAAAGTTCCATTTCCGGTTGTAGTATATTCCACATTCGATTTTCCGTCATGAATAGCAGCATCAGACAATGTGCTGCCTGCATTTAGTGCATAAATACCTATTGCATCGCCTGCATCCCAGTTGTTATCAGTAACGTATGTTTGTAGTTCTCCAATAGTTGCAGAGAAAACAGCTTGTTTGGCATCATCTATCAGTCCTCCTTCTACATCAGAGTCGCTACAAGAGACAAAAATGGCTAAACCAATAAATAGGAATAAAAACTTTAAGTGCTTCATATATATTATATACTTTGAATAATGTCTGTTTAATAAATTAATAGCAAATATTAGACTCTGTTAGTTCCAATGAGTCAAGCTTTTCTGCTTTTTAACCGTTTCTCCATCGGCTAGATTTGGGAAGAAAGTAAACCCTGTCAACTCTTCTAACTCTTCTACAGATAAAACATACTCGAGGTAAGATGGTCCCGAAGCAATGTTTTCCATATTAAAAGCAATGGAGTGCCACTCTTTGGTAGTTTTATCCTGCTTCAACAGTGCTTTGTACATATACTCGGGAACAGCAATTTCTTTACCATCGATATCTGTTGTAATTTTGAATTGATCTTTTGGGTACAATATGCTTCCTGTTACAACATACAAAGTGTCGTACCTCGCATCGAGTGCCCAATTGCGAGTTTTGTTTTCCAATGTGTTCCATGATCCACTATTCATGTTAGAGTTTTGTGGAACTATATTGGATACATAAAAAGTTGTTCTATTGATATCTCTTGTTGCACTTCTATCGGCACTTGCCAACATGTGTCCTCTATCGTAGGGTCCAGACACCCAACCACTGTTAACAACATTGGGTTGATACCTGTTAGGAATAATAGGGTCGAAAGTCCACTCGTTAGTTCTATTTCGAGCATCCATATAAATAGGGTGCAAAGGAAAGGCTATCCAATAGGGAACACTATTAAGCGTGTCATACATTACAGTATAGTTTCGTATAGGTTGATCTTGAGGACCAGTGTAGCCATTGAGCCAGCTTGTGCTACCAACCATATGAATAGCTTTAAACGAATTTGGGGCATCGCCTCCTGCTGTGTAATGTGGTATCTCCATATAATTTGAGGCAGGAGTAACTTCACTTGACAAATTGCCCAATCTTATATTATAACTGTAGCGACTGCCCCCTTCCAATACATGAGGTACTGTCCACTTATAAACATCAACATCATCAACTTTAAAAACTACTTTAAT
>CAZUHZ010000365.1:0-1703 GCA_964620895.1 uncultured Dysgonomonadaceae bacterium
TTGAAAATAAATATTTTTATTTTATTTCAAAAACACTTTACTTTGAAACTGTTTTAAAAGAGTTTTCCAGTATTCTCTCTCTTTTCTCACTCTGTTATCAGTGGATAATCAATTGGTAATTTCGTCTTTTTGTGAAGTCTAACTGCCAGCTAAGCAGTAAACAGTGAGCAGGAAGAGTGTTGAGTTATAGTCAAATGCTGATATACGGTACTACTGCACGCATAAAAGTGGCTCACATACCACTCAAACTCAAAATTTCTCCCTCATTGGCACAAAATATAATATAAAAGGCTATTTTTGTACAATGAAACAGCAACTACTCTACGAAATAGCCCAACACCGCATGTTGATAAACACACCCGATGCGGAAGTTACCGAGAGGCTAATACCCTCGTTTCGCCCATTTAGGGTGGATGATGGCAAGAGCATCGACCTGCTCTTACAGCTTTCGGGTAGCAAACAAATCTTTATTCCTGATAGAGCTCCCGATGATGTGATGGAAGCAGACGGCATGTCGTTTGAAGTGTATCACCATGCAGGCAGTGTAACTGTATCTGTAGCAGTTGGCAATAAGAAGCACAGCTTCAATATCTCGGCAGATAAAAAAAGAGTTGCCACCGACCTCACACTCCTTGAACCCTACGAAAGCCGTTTTCTTGCCTATTTTCTTCGTGCAGCTTATGGCATAGCGGCAGCCAACTATCAGACCATCAAACTGCATGCATCGGTAATAGAGAAAGAGGGCAAAGCCCTTGTCTTTATGGGCAAGAGCGGTACTGGCAAAAGCACTCATAGCCAAAATTGGTTGAAGTTTGTGCCCGACTGTCAATTGCTGAACGACGATGAACCAATCTTACGCATACTGAAAGATGGTTCGGTACGCGTATATGGAGCTCCATGGAGTGGAAGCACCCCTTGCTATCGCAACGATTGGGCTGAGGTGGCAGCTTTTGTGCGTCTCTATCAGAGTCCAGAAAACAAGTTGACATCCCTCAAGGGTATTCATGCCTTTGCATCGCTCTATCAATCGGTTGCTATCCTTCGCTCCGACGATGCAAACAAAGATCAAATAATTACAATTGTCAATAATATTCTGGAACAAGTACCCATCTACAGATTAGACAATCGTCCCGATCGCGAAGCAGTGAGCCTTACCGAAACCTTATTGAAATAAACCACAACTACATTGCAAACAAAAATTATACAAAACAGCCTTTTCTTTGAGGAGATAGCTAGTCGCATTGCCGATGGCGAACGTGTGCGAATGCGTGCCAAGGGCAATAGCATGTTGCCTCTAATAAGAGATAGCAAAGATGAAGTTGTGCTCGAAAAACCAACCGATCATTCCTTCCAAAAAGGACGTTTGCTATTGGTGCAATTGGCTGACAAGCGGTATCTGTTGCATCGAGTAAAAAAGATAGACAACTCCCATATTGTATTGCATGGCGATGGAAACCTAGCTATTGTAGAATCCTGCACCACCCATCATGTTATTGCCGAAGCTACCATGGTGATTAGGGATGGCAAAGAGATAAAAGTAGGTAGTGTGAAGTGGAATATGTATCGCTACTTATGGCCCAATAACCTTTTTTTGCGCAGGGTAGGGCTTGGAGTTTACAGAAGGGTTTGGGGTGTATGAAGCTCTTCCTGGGAGGTGCAAAGCTCCCGCTTTGCACACTACATTCTTGCACAGAGCAGGAGCT
>CAZUHZ010000366.1:0-1693 GCA_964620895.1 uncultured Dysgonomonadaceae bacterium
CGTCTTCATTTCCAACAACAACCATGGCTGAAAATGTAAATGTGCGTCCACCTTTTGTTACTTTAGTAGTTCTGTTAATTGCTACTAACCTGTCCTTCAACTCGACTTCGTTGGTAGTTTTTACTTTTCTATTTACTCTTGCCATGATTTTTAAAATTTAAGTCCTGCTTTACGAGCTGCATTTGCTAACTCTCTAACACGTCCATGATATAAACGACCATTTCTATCAAATGATACTTTTTCAACACCAGCTTCTATTGCATTTTGTGCAATTAACTCACCAACTTTTGCAGCAACTTCCTTCTTTGGAAGCTTGTCTTCAATTTTTAAAGAAGACGCTGAAGCTAATGTCACACCAGCTATATCATCAATTATTTGAGCATATATTTGTTTATTGCTACGGTAAACGGTCAATCGGGGACACTCTTTTGTCCCTTGTATTTTACCGCGAATACGTCTTTTTATCTTTATTTTTTTCTCTAACTTTGTTAACATAGTTATTTCAGTTTACGTAAATTAATCACTTGCTGCTGTCTTACCCGATTTGCGACGAACATGCTCACCAACAAAACGGACTCCTTTACCTTTGTATGGTTCAGGCGTTCTAAACGAACGAATCTTAGCACACACTTGGCCAAGTAGTTGTTTATCGCAAGATTCTAATATAATTAGTGGACTTTTATTTCTTTCCATTTTAGTTTCCACAACAATTTCTTGAGGTAATTGCAAGAATATTGGATGTGAGAAACCTAAAGAAATTTCTAAAAGTTGTCCTGTGTTAGTTACTCTGTAACCTACTCCTACTAATTCTAACTCTTTACGAAAACCTTCTGAAACCCCTATTATCATATTGTTAATCAATGATCTGTAAAGACCATGTAATGATTTATGATTTTTCGACTCTGAGGGTCTCTCTATTGAAAAAACTCCATCTTCGACTGATAACTTCATCTCTGGGTTAATTTGCTGAAACATTTCACCCTTTGGACCTTTAACGGTAACAATGTTATTATCGTCTATATTTACAGTAACTGATGAAGGTAATGTTATTGGTAATTTTCCTATTCTTGACATATCAATTTTAGTTTAATAAATGTAACATAAAACTTCACCGCCTACTTTTTCTTTTCTGGCTTCTTTATCAGTAATTACACCATGAGAAGTAGATACGACTGCTATACCTAAACCGTTTAAAACGCGTGGCATATCTTTATAACCAACATACTGGCGTAAACCTGGAGTTGAAATACGTTTTAGTTTCTTAATTGCATTAACTTTAGTTACGGGATCGTACTTTAAAGCTATTTTAATTGTACCCTGAGGTCCTTCGTCTACAAACTTATAATTAAGAATGTATCCTTTTTCAAAAAGGATTTTTGTAATATCCTTTTTTAAATTTGATGCAGGAATATCAACAACACGATGATGTGCTTGAATTCCATTTCTTATTCGCGTCAAATAATCTGCTACTGGATCTGTCATGTTTATTTTTGTTTAAATTGATCTCGAACGCCGAGACAATATTTAATAATGTAATGCATTTTTCGCTGTTACCAGCTTGCTTTTTTAACTCCTGGTATTAATCCTTGCGAAGCCATTTCTCTAAACTGAATTCGAGAAATACCAAACTGACGCATATATCCTTTAGGGCGTCCAGTTATTTTGCAACGATTGTGAGCACGCACAGGAGATG
>CAZUHZ010000367.1:0-1680 GCA_964620895.1 uncultured Dysgonomonadaceae bacterium
CAGGCGACCGTGTGATTCTTTACAGTCAGAATATGCCCAATTGGGGCATTGTCTATTTTGCAACACAATGTATGGGTGTTGTGGTTGTGCCTGTATTACCCGATTTTAATGCCTATGAATTGGGTAATGTGATAGAGCACTCTGGGGCTAAAGCTATTTTTATTTCTAAGTCGTTAGACTTTAAGTTGGCTAAGGTAGAAAATGTTGACATTGGATTGGTTATCAGACTTGATGATTTTGATTTGCTTAAAGGCGTTGAGGAATTGCCTTTATTTGATGAAAACAACCAATCCAAAGGCACTTATTCGCCCAACGAAGATGAGATGTCGGTTCTACTATATACCTCAGGTACTACAGGTACACCCAAAGGAGTTATGCTTTCGCAAAGAAATCTTATTACTAATATTTATCAATCTAATAATGTACAAGAAATTGTAGAAACTGATCGCTTTCTTTCTGTTTTACCATTATCTCATACTTACGAGAATACTATTGGGTTTTTGTTGGCTATAGTGAATGGCGCAAGCATCAGTTATTTGCGAAGACCACCTTCAGCTTCCGTTTTATTGCCAGCATTGAGTAAAGTAAAACCTACTATGATGCTTACAGTACCCCTAATTATCGAGAGGATATTCAAGGGAAGTATTCTAAAAAAAATAAATAGCAAGAGTGTCACACGTTTGTTATATAAATTTAGACCAACTCAAAAAATGCTGAACAAGGTGGCAGGTAAGAAGTTGTATGAAACCTTTGGAGGTCAGCTTAAGTTTTTTGGTATTGGAGGTGCAAAATTAGATGGTCAAGTAGAACGTTTCTTAATTGATGCAGGGTTTCCATTTGCTATTGGTTATGGACTGACAGAAACTTCACCTTTGATAGCAGGATGTGCTCCTGGAAAAGGTAAATTCCAAGCTATTGGTCCAAAAGTAATAGATTCGGAAGTAATTATACACAATCCCAACCCCAAAACTGGTGAGGGAGAGATATGGTTTCGTGGAGATAATGTGATGTTGGGCTACTACAAGAATGAAGAAATGACCAAAGAGGTCTTGACCGATGATGGTTGGTTCAAGACTGGCGATTTGGGTACTTTAGATAAAAATGGCATATTGACTCATAAGGGACGCCTCAAGAGTATGATTGTTGGAGCTAGTGGTGAGAATATCTATCCAGAAGAGATAGAATCGTTAATCAATAAATTTGAATACGTTGAGGAGTCTATAGTGATTGAGGAAAAGGGACGTTTAGTAGCCTTGGTGCACTTCAACATGGAAGAGCTGGAGCAAAAGCTGAAGGAGATGACCTCTGATGCTTCTATAAAGATAGAGGATAAGATTGCTGAATTGAAAGCTGATTTGCTAGAATATATCAACTCAAAGGTTAATAAGTCATCTAAGTTACAAGACATAATTGATTATGTAGAGCCTTTTAAGAAAACTGCAACCAACAAGATTAAGCGTTATCTGTACAAGTCTGAAGATGTGAAGAAATAGAGAGTTTACTATACTGGTGTTGGTCTTTTTTTTGACTGAAGTATATTTCATTGCTAGCGCGAGTCTCTGACTCGTGCTTATATATGCTTTAAGTTAAGAGACACAAGTCTGGAGACTTGCCAAGCTGTGAAACTAGCGCCTATAATTATGAAGCATAATCCCTGAGGGATGTAATATTTGTAGCAAG
>CAZUHZ010000368.1:0-1680 GCA_964620895.1 uncultured Dysgonomonadaceae bacterium
TTTTGGTTCGAAAATAGAAGATATAATGAACCCTACAAATTGAAAGAGCATGCCTTATCTGTTGCTGAGCTGGAAGAGAAGACAGGTATTGATTTCTTTCACAACTTGCCTGATGAAATAGAAAGTGTGGTGGAGAAACAAAAAAGAATATCCGATTGGCCCGGATTGTAACTATTATTTCAATGTGTATAATCAAAACTTTATTGTCTGTTTAAGTAGTTATATTATGTACTCAACGTCCAAAATTAATTGGACATAATGACAAAGGGAATATCACTCTTCGTTATTCGCTTTCTCGTATCTGTTATATTTATTATCATGAAAAAAATTGTTGTTAGTCTGTCAGTTTTACTCTTAATTGTTTTGTTTTTTTACACTTGCAAGAGTGGCTCTAGAAGGTTGCAAAGACCCATTCAAGTGGAAAAAGTAGAGAAGGAGGATGATTTAGTACAACTGCCACCCTCCAATCATCTTGACGACACTGTAAGAATAGAGATGCCTCGTTTGTCGGAAGATTTTCATGCCAATAAAGCTGCTTTTGTGGTGCATTATACCGAGGATAATGTGGGAGATATTACCAGAAACTATAGCATGGAGTACAATTATGCAACTAACCATACACGTTGGGTTGCATTTACATTTTACGACAAAACATCCGAAAGGCATACCAAGCGCACCAATGCATGGTCAACTGATCCACATCTTTTGGAATATACCGATAATGCAATGGATTTTCGTGGTTCGGGATATGATAGGGGGCATTTGGTGGCTTCTGCCGACAGGTTGTACTCGATACCTGCCAATGAGCAGACATTCTATTACTCTAATATGAGTCCGCAAGTGCATAGCTTTAATGGTGGAATATGGGCAAGTCTTGAAAACAGGGTGCAAAGTTGGGGACAATTGAGTGCCATTCGCGATACACTCTATGTGGTGAAAGGTGGAACTATCAGAGACGACCAAGTAATGGGCACAATAGGAGAGAGCGAGATTGTGATACCTCAATACTACTTTATGGCATTGTTAGCCCAAAAGGGTGCTACTTACAAATCTATTGCTTTTTGGTTCGATCATAGAGCCCATCCACAACCCTACAGTTTGCATGATTACGCCCTATCGGTTGAAGAGTTGGAAGGGTTGACAGGGATAGATTTCTTTCACAACCTGCCCGATAGTATAGAACAGGCGGTTGAGCAGCAGATGAATTTGGGTGATTGGCCCGATTTGTGATGGCTTATGAGCAAACAGCAATCAGCTTCTATCAAGTTCTTAAACCAATAATTGATTTAACTTTAGAGCAAGTTAGACTTGACTTATCTTTAGGGAGAATTCAGGAATGGGCTAAAAAACATTTCGATTCTAGTCGAAATGGCATTCAGCTCTTGTTTTTCATTTCGATTCGAATCGAAACCATTTTCAAGCCTTGTTTGTCATTTTGTTTTGAAACGAAACAGCACTTCACTCATCTTTGCCATTTTGTTTTGCGTCGAAACCACAAACAACTCATAAAAATGAAATCCCTTGCAGTGAATTTGAGTTTCCACGCTTGATTTCCATTTCGTCTAAGATCGAAACCACATTCTAGTCTTGTTTTTCATTTCGACTATAAACAAGTTGAATTTTATGACTTGTTTACCAAATTGTTTGTAGAGCACGAAACTTTTACTGTTTAGAGCTTAA
>CAZUHZ010000369.1:0-1666 GCA_964620895.1 uncultured Dysgonomonadaceae bacterium
CATTGTTATCATCTAAGTAGTGAGGATTTATTTGGAAAGGAACCAAGTTTAAAGTGTCAAAACTAGCAGGTTCAACAATGGGCATATCATTGGTGGTTTTCAATGTAGGGCAAGCTATGTTCGATCCAGCACTCCACCCAACATAAGGTGTTCCTTGCTCCACTTTCTTTACTATTGCTTCCATTAGATTATTTTCTTGAAGCATCTTCACCAATTGCCAAGTGTTTCCTCCACCTACCACAATAGCCTCGGCTTTCTCTACTGCTTCTATCATGTTGTCGTAGCGATGTATGCCCGTAACTTTGTGTCCTATTTCAGCAAAACGGTTGTTCACCCTGTCTTCATACTCATCAAACGAGAAGGTAACAGCTGCATAGGGTATAAACAGACAGTTGATTGGCTTGTCGCCTAAAAAATCTTTGATGTTGTGTTTTGGATAGTCGAGGTATGCTTCACCTGGATTGGTGGAGTTACTAATTAATAATAGTCTCATGAAAGTTTGATTTTTAGTTTATTAATTAAATGAGTGTTTATGCAAAAATAGCCAATTAAGTGGAATCTTTTTCGTTTTGAGCTGAAAATAAATTAAATTTGCTAGCTAAATTATATATGATGGATGAATTAATACGAAATATAAGAACAGATTTGCGCCTTGCTATGAATGGAGTTGTTTCGTCGAGCATGCGCGACAAGGGAGTGGATTATAAAATGAACTTTGGTGTGGATATACCCCGTATCAAAGAGATTGCAGAAAAATATGAGCCAAGCTCTGTTTTGGCAAATGAGCTGTGGAAACTGGATGTGCGTGAGTTGAAAATATTGTCAACAATGCTTTATCCGCTAGATGAGTTCAACAAACAGAAAGCCGATGAGTGGGCTAACGAGATACCTAACCAAGAAATAAGAGAAAACTTGTGTAGAAACCTATTGCAAGAGTTGTCGTATGCCGATGAGTTGGTGCAAGAATGGACAGCAAGTGCAAATGAATCGCTACGCTTGACAGGCTTTTGGCTCTATACTCGTCTGATGCTTATAGGGGCAAAGGTTGTGAAACGAATCGATGCGCTACCTATTGTGGAGAGAGCATTGGAAGATGTTCACTCCCAAAACAGTCTGTTGAGCACTGCAGCACTCAATGTGCTAAAGCAGATAATAAGAAGAGACCATGAGGGGGCTAATAGTATAATGAAAGAAATAGATACGTTCTCAACATCAGGCAATCCTAAGGAGAAGGAAATCTATGACAATTTGCAATTTGAATTAAAAATAAGGCCTTAGCCTTTAAAGTTTCTTTTGATAAAGAACACTGCAAACAGAATATTTACAATAAACAGAACACCTCCGATACTAATGATCATGGACTCCAATTTGGGCATAGTAAAATAGAAATACAATGTAGCTACCGCAATCAATCCGATAAGGATATATAAAACACGAATAATCTTTTTCTTTTTGCTCATTATTGTTTGGCTCTTTGTTAGTCTCTTACAAAAGTAGCAAAAAGAATTGCTTTGCAATAGTAACGCAACCCTTATTATTCACATTTTCAGCTTTGCGTAGATGCTGTGGCATCGAACTCCGCCGATATAAGCCACTACTTTAAGGAGTTTTCTAGCACAATAAGATGACGCCCTTCGACTTCGCTCAGGTAATAGATAAAAGCGAA
>CAZUHZ010000370.1:0-1659 GCA_964620895.1 uncultured Dysgonomonadaceae bacterium
TTGCCCATGCTATCTTTATGTTCTAAGTCGCCCTCCAAGGGGATTGAGACAATCTCCATGTTGTCGTGAGGATGAGTTCCAAAACCCATTCCCGCGTCAACTATATCGTCATTCAACACTCGTAGTACGCCAAAGTGCATTCTTTCTCTATCATAATAGTTAGCGAAGCTAAATGTGTGGTGTGAATCTAACCAACCATGATTAGCGTGTCCTCTTGTTTCTGCTTTGTGAATTACTGTTTTCATAGTTTTTGTTTTTTATTTGATCAATAATTGAATCTACTTATTGAACTATTTTATTAGTTCTTTTACTTTGCTTTAAAAGTATAGTACAAAGATAAGGCTGTTTAGAAGACTGTGGAATATGAAAACATGGGATAAACTTATGAAAATCCGACATCTACTCAAAGAGTCTCGTTTTTCTTGAAGTTGGACGAAGATAATTGTGTGTGTCTTTTGAAGAATGCACTAAAATTGGCAGGCTCATTAAAGCCTAATTCATAAGCAATTTCTTTACTTGCTAGATCCGTAAAATAGAGCAATCTTTTTGCTTCAGTTATTATTCTTGTTTGAATATAATCTTTTGCAGTTTTACCGGTTTTTGCTTTAAATGTTCTGTTCAAATGGTCAGGCGTAATATACAATCCATTAGCGTAGTAGGTGGTAGAATGTTCTTCTTTATAGTCTTTCTCAACTGCTTTTTTAAAAGCTCTAATTAAGTTTACGCCAGTAGTATCTACATCCATTTCAATGGGATTGATACAACAAATATTGTTGCACTTTATAAGCAAAAGCTTCAAAAATGCACCAATAGACATACACTTCATATTTTCAGCGCTGTAGTAGAGTTTGAATATTTGATTTGCAAAATCCTCGATGGTTTTAAATTGCTCATCACTGGGTTGTAGTGGCGGACTTTGTCCATAGTTTTGAAATAGGTTCAAGCTGTCGATAAACGATAACGGTATAGAATTTTCCACTAAAAACTGATTAGAAAAAGTCATTGCAAAACCAATAGGTTTTTCTGACTCTACAACTTGATGTACCTGTCCAGGAGCAACAAAAAAGACCTGCCTATTTGATAATTCGTAAGTGTTGAAGTCTATTTTATGCACACCTTTCGCTTGCTTAACAATTAAAACTGTATAGTAATTATGTCTGTGTGGTTCGTCTGCTTTTCCGTTTTGCTCAATATAAATATCCTCCATTCTGAAAATACCAAAACTCACGTTTCCCTTTTCAGAATACACTTTTCGATATATTTTTACAGCCTCCATTTTTAAATACCTAACGATATAAATAGTTGTGTTGTTTGTGCATCTAGTGTGTAAACCAGCTTTCAACACTTTTAATTTGGTTTTAAAGATAGAGCATTTACACCAAGAAATCAAATTTACGCTCAACATCTTTGCAAGCGATAAATAAAAAGTTATTATAAGCATTCGTCCTTAAAAAAATCTGTGTTGTCAAACTTTTTTCCCACTTTCCGCTATTATCCTGTTCTAAAACCAAACAAACGCAACAATTAACATTATTTACAATCTAAGTAGGCAAGATTCGTTGATTGTGGGGTTTAATAGTTGAGAAGTAAAACAATTTAAAACAATAAAACAATGAAACAATTTTCAAAAACCGCTTTTATAGTAGTAGGAATATTACT
>CAZUHZ010000371.1:0-1651 GCA_964620895.1 uncultured Dysgonomonadaceae bacterium
GTCTCTTGCGAGAAAAACAAAAATCAGACCACTTGATGATATTGACTTAATTCTTACATTCAAAGCTATGGGTTCGACTTATTGGACACATATCTATGGACAAAACTATACATTGAGTGTCCCTGAAACTGCATCCAAACTCAGAAAACTATGTAACGATGATAATACGCTCAATTCAATTAAATTTGTCAATAAATTGGTTTCATCTTTGGATAAAATTGAACATTATAAATCAGCAGATAAACACAGGCGACAAGAGGCAGCTACTTTAAAATTAAACTCATATGAATGGAATTTTGATATTGTTCCAGCATTATACACAGACACGGGGTATTATTTAATTCCTGACGGAAACGGTGGTTGGAAAGCCTCTGACCCTCGCATTGACCAAAATAGAGTAGCGACAATAAACCAGAAATTTGACGGTAAAATATTACAATTAATACGAACATTAAAATACTGGAGTAATTACGCCCAGATGCCAAAAATTTCATCATATCTTTTTGAAAATATCATTTTAAATTTCGTTGATTCCAAAGAAAAAATAGAAGATTACATTGATTATAATCTCATTAATTTTTGGCACCATTTGAAAACGGCTATATATAATGATGTTATTGACCCTAAGGGATTTCAGCAAAACCTAAATACTTTATCTTTTGAAGAAAAGAATAAAATTTCTGAGAAGGCAAGTGATACTTATGATAAGGCATACAAAGCTTATGAGTTTGAAATAAAAGAAAAAGACCAAGAGAAGGCAATCAATAAATGGAGAACTGTTTTCGGTGAAAACTTCCCTAAATACGACTAATTATGCCACAATATAATCCTTATAAAGGTTCATTTGAACAGTCAAAAACTTTTAGCAAATATGCTGAGATAACATTATGGATTTCTACTATACTATTGGTTATTGCTTTTGCATTAGAGAAAATTTATCCTAACTGGGCAAACATTGCTGAATTAATTACAAACATAAATTGTTTTTTTATTATAGCTTTTGCAGTATTATCTTTTATATCAGAAACTATTTTTTACCAAGCAAGTATTCAAAGACGAGAAGATTTTATTGACAATTCCTTTGAAACTACAATTGCTGAAAACAGGTCGGAAGAGTACTATACAAATGATAATATTGCATCTGGAATTTATAAAATGGCCGTAAATGGATTTGAGAACTCGTTATTTACATACAATATTGCTAATAAGATGACATCTTCACTTTGGCTAAAAAATATTCTATTTGCCATATTGATTTTGACTTTTTCTGTTTTTGGATACAATAGTGCCTTTACTCTTATCGTTCAGCTTACTCTACCGATATTACTTTTGCAACAAGCAATTAAACATACATTATTTGTCTATCGCATAAAACGTGTTCTAGAAAATAATAGAAGATTATTTAATGACCTAAAGCACTACAGTGATTCAAAACACAAAAAGCCAGATATCATATTAAATATATTAGATTACGAAACAACGTTAACTTATGGAGCAATTTTATTAAGCTCTAAAATATATGATGAGCTAAATCCTTCTTTATCTGCAAAATGGATTAAAATGAAACAGGAATATAATATAAAATAAACAACGAAATGCCAATCGAATAGCCCGCCCTGCCAGCAGGCGCTGACAGGGAGAGGCTTTCACA
>CAZUHZ010000372.1:0-1644 GCA_964620895.1 uncultured Dysgonomonadaceae bacterium
CTGTCATTCCGAGTAAGAACCCAATTTTTATTGGGCAAAAAGAAGGAAATGACATGAAATGCCTATTTTTGCACTTATGTGCACAGTTTGATCGTCAGAGAGTATAGTGTTTTATACCTGTTTCCGAGTATGGTTCCGAAAAATTGAGGCAAAAAGAGTGGTACTTTCTTATTGAAAGAAATGTCCGAATGGTAGCCTGCCAACGTTTAGTTATTTTTCTCTTTTCGGGTGCACATTTTGAAATTTATCATTTAAAATCTGGATTAAAATGAAAAAAATCAGAAGAAACTGTGCTGGTATTGATATTGGTGCTAAAAAAGTTTTTACAAGTGTAGAAGGAGAGCAAAAAGTTGTAAGTCATCTAACGTTCACTGAGGATTTTTATAAATTGCGTGATTATTTACTTGAGCATGAAGTTGAAACTGTTGCTATGGAAGCAACTGGTGTTTATTGGATAATACTTTATGAAGTTTTAGAAGAAGCTGGTATTGATGTTTGGTTAGTTGATGGACGTCAAACAAAACAAGTACCTGGCCGTAAAACAGATGTAAAAGATTGCCAATGGATTTGTGAATTACACAGTTACGGTTTATTGAACCGTTGCCTAGTTGTAAATTCAGACATTAAGGAACTTAGAAGTTATATCCGCTTACGCGAAACTCATATAGAATCTAGAGCTAAACACATTAATCAAATGCAAAAAAGTTTAGTTATGATGAATATACGACTAAAGGAGGTTCTTAGCCAAATTCATGGAGTTAGCGGTATGGCTATTATTGAAGCTATTCTTAATGGAGAGAGAGATAGGAACAAGTTAGTTAATTTGTGCCATGGTAAAGTCTTGAATACTAAAAAAGATCTAGTGTATAAAGCGTTGGAAGGAAAATATACAGAGGCTGGTCTCTTTGCTCTGAGGCAAGCTTACGATGGCTATCAGTTTTACCAACATCAAATAGCAGAATGTGATAATAAAATCAACGAAGTAATAAATCGTATAGGCATCTCGGGTTCAGGTCAAGAGAAGAAAAAGAGAAAGCCTATTCGTCACAACAAACCCAATATAGATAAACTAGATGGAAACCTATTAAATCTATTTGATAACAATGATGCTACACAAATATCAGGAATTACTGATTATACATGGTTGCAACTTACCTCAGAGATAGGAACAGATTTAACAAGGTGGCCTAGCGAGAAACATTTTACTAGTTGGTTGGGATTATCACCAGGACAGAATAACTCAGGTAAAAAGAAGAGAAATGCACGCAAAAAAGGGAAACCACGAGCAGGGCAGATTTTCAAAGTTATAGCTCAAGGGCTCATAAACAGTAAAAATATAGCCATTGGTGCTTTTGGTCGAAGATTAAGAGGACGTAAAGGTCCTGCTATCGCTATAAAAGCTATGGCTAGGAAACTAGCAGTAATTTATTGGCGAATGATGGTAAAAGGAGTTGATTATGTTGAGCATGGAGTGAGGGTATATGAGCAGCAAATCGCAGCAAATAAACTAAAAGCCTTTAGAAGGTTAGCAAATGAGCTAAATTTAAATGTGTCTGTATAGCAGGGCTTTACAAGATTATGTCATTGGTAACGGATGTGAGGAATCTGTTTAACTTGTCTGGTATGTCCGATTTATCAACATTC
>CAZUHZ010000373.1:0-1632 GCA_964620895.1 uncultured Dysgonomonadaceae bacterium
CAGACAGCTGTTTGCAAGAATGTGACTGAGGCCGATGGTAGCTGGTATTATACGTTTGAATATGAGTTTGACAAGGAAATGGCGAAAAAGGGTTACATGACCGTAGATAAAGGTTCTGTGACTGTCAATGGTGTTAGTCTTACCGTGGTTGATCCAACTGAAAATAGCTTTAAAGTTGCTATTATTCCTTTTACGCATGAGTTTACAAACTTTCATCAACTCAAAAAAGGCTCTGTGGTAAATCTGGAATTTGATATTATTGGCAAATATCTGAGCAGAATGGCTGCTTTGCAGGGATAAGATAGAAAGCGTTTAAAGGTGCTCAGACCGTGTACTTGTTTGGGGGTTAATTATGCTTTAAAAGATTTATAAATAGCAAAGTTACGCCTTTTTAACGAGAACTTTTTTCTGTTTTGTTGCTAACAAGACAAAAAAATCTCATCTTTGTATCCTTTAAAAAATATGGAACAACCAACCAACATCTAGTTGAATATAGTTGAATAAGAATGAATAAGACAGCTAAGCGTTTCTTCTCAATATTGCTTTTTATTATTGCCGTATCCTCTGCAATGGCACAACAGGTAGGCTCAAACTCACCATACGGGAGGTATGGTATTGGACTTTTGTCTAATCAAACCTTTGGAGCATCAGAGGCTATGGGAGGCATAAGCTATGGTATAAGAAGGAGCCAGCAGGTCAATCCGGGCAATCCTGCTTCATACTCAAGACTTGACACATTGACATTTATATTTGATTTTGGTGTATCGGGGCACTATTCTTCATTTAGTGACGGCATTAATAAAAAACACAATTTTAATGGCAATCTGGATTATGTGGCAATGCAATTCCCTATCATGAAGAAAGTGGGTGCAAGTGTTGGGCTGCTCCCGTACTCGAAAGTGGGATATAGTTTTGGTCAGACCAAATCATTGTCAAACATTGTGTATGATGAAATATTCAGAGGCGATGGAGGTTTGAGCCAGATATATGCGGGTATTGCTTACGAACCTTTAAAGTATCTGTCCATTGGTGCTAATATAAATTACCTTTTTGGGAATTTTAAATACAGTAGTGTGTCAGTACCAAATACCGCCACCAGCTCTACAATAGGAGAAGAGAGAAAAGCATATTCGATTAAAGATGTTAAGTATGATTTGGGAGCACAATTTACTTTTCCAATAAATCTTGAGAGTCAATTTGTGGTTGGTGCAGTCTTTTCACCTCAAATGAGTACGAAGTCTGACCTGTATATAACAGAGAAAATGTATCTGTCAGACCCATATAACTCTACGCTTACACCAAGCGAAATATTGCGTGATGACACCATAAAGTCTCAAAAATTCCAACTCCCCGCCTCTTACGGTCTGGGTGTTACTTACTCAAACAGGAACCTCCTGGTTGGTATTGATGGTACAGTTAGGCAATGGGAAGGACTCGATTATCCTAATGAGCTTGACGGATTGAATAAAGACAACAGATATAATAACACTTTCAACATAAACGGAGGAGCTGAATATGTGATTGATCCCTACAGCAGGAACTTTTTTCATCGAATTCGTTTCAGGGCGGGATTATCCTATGGCAACTCGTATGGAAATGTAAGTGTGTATAACACAGAGAACAATGCTAGTT
>CAZUHZ010000374.1:0-1596 GCA_964620895.1 uncultured Dysgonomonadaceae bacterium
CCCATACCAGTTTCTGCCGATGTAACGAAGATTGGAGGTAATTCTTCCCACGATTTCAGCATCTCTTTTTTGTAAGCATCTACATTCATTTTCAATTTACCCGTACCTTGCTTGTCTCCTTTGGTAAATATAATAGAAAAAGGCACACTATTTTCGCCTAACCACTCCATAAATTCTAAATCGATTGTTTGTGGCTTATGACGACTATCGACCAACACAAAGAGAGAAGTCATAGCCAAACGTTCTAACACATAGTCTTCTATAATTTTTCTCAATTGCTCACGATTCTCTTTTCCTCTGCGCGCATAACCATATCCAGGTAAATCGACCAAATACCACTCATCGTTAATCACAAAATGATTGATAAGCATAGTCTTACCAGGAGTGGACGAAGTCATTGCCAGTCCTTTTCGATTGGTGAGCATATTTATCAATGATGACTTGCCCACATTGGAGCGACCAATAAAGGCATACTCGGCTTTACCATCTTGTGGACAGCTTTTGTAGTTAGTGTTGCTTATAACAAAATCTGCACTTTTTATAATCATAGTTCTATTGTTTTAGTTGTTCTTTAGAGGCTTGAAGTTGACGAAGATACAACATTTTTATTCCTCAGCGATATCATCCACAAGCCAAATATTGTAAGAGCCCCATTGATGAGAAGCATTTCGTATCCCATTTTGTAGTTATATAAGTTCATCATTGCCAGCTCCACACCGTAACACAATATGGGGGCAGCAATGGCTATATAGGGCACATATTTGTCTGTTGGGTTTAATGTTGTGTATAGTCCTGCTATATACAACCCCAACAAGGGTCCGTAAGTGTACGATGCCATTCGGTATATAACATCGATAATACTATCTGACCCAATGGCATGAATAATCATGATAATGGCAATAAACACAGCACTTATCACTACGTGAGTAATTCGGCGGATGCGTGTATTCTTTTTCTCAAGTTCTTCCACTCCATTGGCGCTTTTCATACCCATTATATCTACACAATAGGAGGTGGTGAGCGATGTGAGGGCAGAGTCGGCGCTAGAAAAAGCAGCCGCTACGATACCTACAATAAATATACCCAGTACAGCCGATCCCATATGCTCACTAACAATGAGTGGTAGAATATTGTCTGCCACTTCGGGTAGCACAATCCCATTTTGCTGTGCAAACAGTAACAACATAACGCCTAACGAGAGAAACAGCAAATTCATTGGCACAAATGCAAACCCATAAGAGATGACATTCTTTTGTGCATCTTTTAGGTTTTTGCAAGTCAAGTTCTTCTGCATCTGGTCTTGGTCGAGTCCCGTCATCACAATAGTGATAAACATGCCGCTAAGAAACTGCTTGAAAAAGTTTTGGGTGCTAGACCAGCTTTCAAACTCGAAAATGCGCGAATGTGGACTTTCGCTCACTGCCGATACAACACCCCTGAAGTCTAACCCCATTTGCGATGCCAACTGCCATATAATAAGCACTAAAGCTGTGATAAAGAGAAGTGTTTGCAACCAATCGGTCCAAATAATTGTTTTGATACCACTTTTGAAGCTATACAACCAAATGATAAGGATAATACCAATAACTGTGACAA
>CAZUHZ010000375.1:0-1594 GCA_964620895.1 uncultured Dysgonomonadaceae bacterium
ACTAGGAGATGGATGCCATTTCTACGAGAAACAAGGTGCTGTTTACTCTTTCGACAAGAAGAAGCTTTCTATCTCTTCTAGTGAAGCATCTTTAAGGATAATTCGTTTGTTTTTGTCTAAAAGATAGATTGTTGGCAGCTTTTTGAGATTGTAAACCCGATTGTTAGTCAAAACTTTAGGCTTATCGTAAGCATGTATCCAGTTCTTTTGTGGCATAGATGACAAAGAATCACGCCAAAGAGGAATGTTTGATTCTGGATAAATGTTCAATACACATAGCATGGTTCTGCTAAAGCTGTTGAGGGAGCAAACTTTTGCCAGAACATCTGAATTGTGTATTTCATCAGCCACCGACATACATTTACTACAATCGGGAGTAGCGAAGAAAAGAATTAAATAGTTGCTTTTAATACTATGCATTTTTCTCCAATCACCATTTTCGAGGGTGTAAACAAAATTGGCTGCTTTAGATCCAACTCTGTTCTTATGAATCATTTCTTCTTGAAAACTATATTTTTCATAATCCTTTTCAGTCAACTTTTCTGACTTGAGAATAGTCTCAAGTACAGGAATGTACAACTCTTCGTTGCAATAAGGCGAATCTGCAGTGTAGTAATACTTTTCGAACAGCGAAGCAAAGTGTCCATACATCACTTCGTCTTTTTGTGCAAGTGCAAACAAGTATTTAATTGATCTGCGAGCATGTTTAAAAGGGATAAAGTTTAAGACATGAATATAGTCAACAAAAGCTTGCTCGGTAATCTCTGTTTGATTTATAAGTGAAATGTTGTCAAAAGGAAACTCCTCCCAATAGTGCTTAGACAAATAGATGGCTCTATCTTGCCCGTCAGTAATTGATTCTGGTATTTGTGGTAAAGGGAAATTGGGATTAGGGTTTTGCACCAAAATAGCATTTTCTATTTCATCGAACGATTGATCAAATACAGCCTTAGACCTATGCAATCCACAGCTAGAAAAGATGAATAGCACAAGCAATATAAAAAGAGAAGGAGTAAAAAAGTTTTTCATAATTATTATTGCTAAACAGTGGAAGTAACTTAACTAACTTTTCCTTTATCAATCAGATAGATAGTAATATGCATGCATTAAAAAGTAAATTAATACACTAAGTATAGGTGCTTCTAAACTGAGAATCCTACAAAATATTACTTAACTTTTAGTGACAACTACAAAATATTATTGATATCTGACAAAAGTAAGAACTTAACCTCTCTTTACAAAAGGATTTGGTGTGAATCTTTGAGGGTAATAAGTTAAATATTTGGTTCGAGCAACCTCTCCTTTATTTTACTGGGTGTTTAAGATATCAATAAGTTGATATTTCAATGTCAATCGTGTATTGATCTCTATTTTCCACTCAGTATCGAGTTTCGGAATTGGTCATGTTGCAACCCCCTCTATACATCTCACTATATCGGCAAAGTCAAAGCCTTTCATACACAGAAAGCTGAAAATATGAATAATGTGAGTAACTTTAATTTCAATATCGCTTTACACGCTTTAAAGTCATTTTTTTTTATTAGATTTGTAGTTCAAATTATATATTACTATGGACAATTATATTGTTTCGGCA
>CAZUHZ010000376.1:0-1588 GCA_964620895.1 uncultured Dysgonomonadaceae bacterium
TACCTCACTCTCCATTACTCTTGTGCTTGCTATCATACCCCTTCAGCTTCTCTATCACAGTCTTTTTATCTTTAGTTATTTGAGCAACAAGTGGCTCAATTCCAGTAAATTTTATATCGGGGCGAACGAAGGAGACAAACTCTACTGTAATTGTTTTGTGGTATAAATCTTCATCAAAATCAATAATATTGACCTCTATACTTGTATGCGAATCTTCGTGAAATGTGGGGCGGTTGCCTATATAGAGCATACCATCAAACACGCGCTCATCGATGTGTACTCTTACGGCATAAACTCCATCGGTGGGTATTACTTTGTATCGTTCCCACAACTTGATATTGGCAGTAGGGAAGCCAATGCGACGGCCCATTTTGTAGCCCTCTATAATTTTTCCAGTGATGGTGTAGTTGTAAGAAAGAAAGGTGTTTGAGAGCGATATGTCGCCTTGCGCAAGTAGGTACCTGATTTGCGATGAGCTTACAGTGTGTTCACCAAACTTATAAGGTGTGGCTTGAATAACATTGATACCAGCTTCTCTGCCATAGGCTTTATAGTGCTCAAAGCTCTCTTCTCTATTACGACCAAATCGGTGATCGTAGCCAACAAAAAGTGTGTGAATATCCATTTTTTCTTTCAATACCTCTTGGATAAACTCTTTAGCAGTCAGTTGAGAGATTTGACGAGTAAAGTCAAGTATGATAGTGTTGTCTAGTTGGGTAGTGCCTAACTGCTCTAATTTTTCGTCGAAGCCACATAGCAATGGTGGTTGATAGCTTTTGTCTAATACTTTACGAGGATGTATAGGAAATGTAATCACTGCAGACTCTCGCCCTAATAATTTTGCTTCGTGCACAACTTGATTTATAAGATGACGGTGACCAAGATGAACTCCATCAAAAAAACCCATTGTGGCAATCATACCTTTAGGAAGTGTCTCTTTATTTAAATCTATTATTTTCAAAACTTTTAATTTAGATTGATTGTTATACTACATGGTAGCAGTATAAAAAATGAAGAGAAGTAGTTTAAAACTATCTTCTTTCGCTGTTTAAAACACAATTTTATTTATTTCACAGAAGATTCTAATACAAACAGACTCCTTCTCTTTTTGTTGCAAATATCGTGGTTAATTATTAAATTATCAATATCTTTGTGTAAATAAGTGTTCATCATTAATTTAAAATATAAGTTGAAATGAAAATTAAAAAATTACTTTTAATGACAATCACAGGAGCTATAGCTCTCACATCGTGTGGGAAAGCTACACACAACGAGCTAACAGAAGTTGAGAAAGCTGATGGCTGGGAATTATTATTTGACGGAAAATCGTTAGACAACTGGCGCGACTACAATGGCGAAGAACTTACAATCCCTTGGTTTGTAGAAAACGGAACTATTACAGCAAAAGGTGATGGTAGCGATGAAACTGGTTATATTGTAACCAAAAAGCAGTATGAAAACTTTATATTGAAGTGGGATTGGAAAATTGCTGATGAAGGCAATAGCGGTGTTTTATATCACGTAGTGGAAAATCCTAAATTTAAAGTACCTTATGTAACTGGACCTGAATATCAATTGATTGATGAGT
>CAZUHZ010000377.1:0-1581 GCA_964620895.1 uncultured Dysgonomonadaceae bacterium
GCAATAGACCAACTAGTCTATCAATTATATGGATTGACAGAAGAGGAGATTGAGATTGTGGAAAATGTCTGAACGGTTTATTTTAAGTATGGTTGAATGATTATTATTATTATTGCCCTTGTTGCTCACAATAAACGTTGCAAACGCTTTACCATCGACCCCTCGTTGAAAACGAGGGGGAGTGCGCGTGCAATAAGCGTTGCAAATGCTTGACCATAACCCCCTCGTTGCAAACAAGGAGAAGTGCATGAGGCAAACTGCACCATTTGCGCCTTATTGTTGCCTATTTGAGCAGTACTTTATACATTTGTGTTTACTATATAAAATCTAGCCTATTATTGCTGTAATAAGACATTATTGCTTCACAAAAGTTGGATACAATAAGCAAAACAGTACTATTATGAAGATAAGTGAAAGAGTAAGACACATCATTTTAAATTCGATTTTGGTTGTATGCACGCTATACATTATAATAGTGTTGGTGTTGAATAGGAGCGATGTGAGCAATTGGGCAAGGGTGCTGAAGGCTTTGCCTGCTATCTGTTTTATTATTGCTGTGTGTTATATAAAGAGGGATGGGCAGAAGCGTTATGTAGGGTCAGATTCAGAAAAGGATGAACTGATGTAAGGATTGACTCTTTGGGGAAGACTTATAATTTTTAAAAAAAATGAATATGATGGATTATCATAATTTGAGCGAATCGTTTGTATGGTTTATACCTGTTCTAGTAATTCTTGTGGTTTGGGACACTGTTTGGAAACTGATTGCTATGTGGAAGGCAGGTAGGAATAATCATCTGGCTTGGTTTATTTGCATAGCTATTTTTAATACGGTAGGTGTTTTGCCTATTGTTTATCTCTTAATAGAGAGGGGTAAAAAGAGGCAGTGAGTAGCTTGAGGGGGCAATAGTAATGTGCGATAGTGGGTGGTGCAGATGAGTATTTGTGTCTGTGAGGTGAGAAATGATGGTGGAAAAGCATCATAAAACAGGTAAATTGCAACAAATAGAACAAATATTTCAAAATATACTCGAAAAGTTTTGCCACATAAAAAAAAGGTTCTATATTTGCACCCGCATTTGAGGCTTAGTCGGCAACGATACAAGTTAATAAAATCAAATGGCCCATTCGTCTATCGGTTAGGACATCAGATTTTCATTCTGGAAAGAGGGGTTCGATTCCCCTATGGGCTACTAAATTAAATACAATTACAGAATAGTTATACGTTATGGCAAATCATAAATCAGCAGAGAAAAGAATCAGACAATCAGAAACTCGTCGTGTGAGTAATAGATATGCAGCGAGAACAACTCGTAATTCTGTACGCGCATTTCGTGAATTGACTTCTAAGGAAGAGGCTCAAGCTAAATATCCTGAGGTTTGTTCGATGCTCGACAAGTTGGCGAAGAAGAATGTGATTCATCAAAAGAAAGCAGATAACTTGAAGTCTAAGTTGGCAGCTCATCTTAACTCGTTGGCTTAAAACAGAGACAAACAACTTATTTTTAGATATAACAAAAAGGGTGTCCAATAAATTTTGGATGCCCTTTTTTGTGTGGTGTTGATATGTGATGTGTTTGC
>CAZUHZ010000378.1:0-1580 GCA_964620895.1 uncultured Dysgonomonadaceae bacterium
ATTTATTAAAGATGTAATAGCCGATGCATTTTTGCAAAACACACTGTTAAAACCCGAAGAGTATTCTGTGATTGCAACATTAAACCTAAATGGCGATTACATATCCGATCAATTGGCTGCTATGGTGGGTGGTATTGGCATTGCACCTGGTGCAAACATCAATTACAACACTGGGCATGCTATATTTGAAGCAACGCATGGCACGGCGCCTGATATTGCAGGGCAGAACAAAGCCAACCCTTGCTCCATGCTGTTGTCGGGTGTGATGATGCTTGAATATATGAAGTGGAACGAAGCAGCAGATTTGATAACCAAAGCCCTCGAAAGCATGTTTGAGAGTGGAATAGCTACGCACGACTTGGCTAGATTTATGAAAGATGGACAATCGCTTAGCACATCAGAGTTTTCACAACAATTGGTGCAAAAGTTATAAGTTTGAAGCTGCAGGATTATTAAAATCTTTATCAATAGGTATATGCACAAGTCGGGACTTGCGCTAATCTTAAAAGAGTGGATGGCAATTAGGGGGTGGTAGGGGTAGAGAAAATTCATGAATTTTCTCTACGAGGTGGCAACACGCAATACAACAAATCTACTACGGCATAAGTCGGGAGACTTGCGCCAGCCTAAACATACTATAAAAGCTAGACAGATTCCTCACATCCGTTCGGAATGACAGTTGGCTGTCCTAAACCCAACAACCACAGACTTCACATCTCAATTGAGTAAAGCAAAAACCGTGCTCAATTACTCCCTTTTCAGTTTTATTTTGTCTTGCTTCAACTTTTATTGCTATTTGTGTAGTATTACACAGTGTTGGTTGGAGGTGCTATTTCTTTTCATGATAGTTATATAATGCCAAAGTGAACTGTTTTACACTTGTTGCAAAGTAATGCAATGCTAATGTGTAAATCTTTCTCTCTATGGGTAAGTTATGCAATGTTGAATAGAGGTTTGATCACTCACATTTCCACTTTAGATTGAATATGCATAGAAAAAATAGATTGGAGGTAGAAATTGGAAAGAGACAACGGTGAACTATCTACCTGCGTCTGAATGTCATGTTGCCACCAAAAAAAATAAAGGTGTACAATACCAGTGACAAAATGTTAGAGATTGAAACCAGGTAGATATATTCTATCTTCATAATTATGCTACTTGGTATTGAATGGTTGCATTATAATGTTGGATTTGGTATCAAAAATGCTATTGCGACTAACTTTGACTTCAGAATTGATATCGATAGCTCTCACTGCATCAATTCTGAAGTGGAAAATACATTAAAAAAATCGTTTGGGGTCTGTGGAAGATTGCTTTTATAGTGAGGTATATATAGTTTGCATTCACATCACACTCCAACAGAAATATATGAGTTTATTTTTTATTATTGTAGAGTTTCAATGATTGTGATTGAAAATTAGATAGAATAAGTGGAACATTACAATAAGAGTAAATAGGATGGGTATTAATGTTTTTACATATTGCAGTGGAAGTGCAAATGTTCATTATATAAGTTGCAACAATTGTCGCAAAGCAAATAAAAACTTCGTTAGAAGAAAGAGTATGTTTGAAAGCTTTAA
>CAZUHZ010000379.1:0-1518 GCA_964620895.1 uncultured Dysgonomonadaceae bacterium
ACACGTTTTTGCAGATGAGCCATTTTACTTTACCTATTCCAAATTATGCCCCGCAGTTCTTTACACTGCTCTCTTTCTTAAAACTCTGCAAAAAATCATTATCTTTGCACTTTATAAAATAACATACAGATTAAAAACAACGATGCAAAAACCATCTCTACCAAAAGGAACCCGTGATTTTTCGCCCGAAGAAATGGCGAAACGCAATTATATATTCGACATCATCAAAGATGTATATAAACTATATGGCTTTAAACATATCGAAACGCCTGCCATGGAAAATCTATCTACCCTTATGGGCAAGTATGGCGATGAAGGTGATAAGCTACTATTTAAAATTCTCAATTCAGGCGATTTCCTAAAAAGCATGAGTGAAGAAGATATCAGAGAGAACAATTCAGCTGCAACCACCAATAAGATTTCTGATAAAGGGTTGCGCTATGATTTAACTGTTCCTTTTGCACGCTATGTTGTGATGCATCGCAACGAAATAACATTCCCTTTCAAACGATTTCAGATACAACCCGTGTGGCGTGCCGATAGACCACAAAAAGGCAGGTACAGAGAGTTTTATCAATGCGATGCTGATATTGTAGGGTCCGACTCGTTGTTGAATGAAGTAGAGTTGATTCAAATTATTGATAAAGTTTTCTCTAAACTAGGAATACGGGTTGCTGTCAAACTAAACAACCGCAAAATCCTTTCAGGTATTGCTGAGGTAATCGGCGAAGCCGATAAAATAACTGATATTACTGTAGCTATTGACAAGATTGACAAGATTGGTTTAGAGAAAGTAAATGAAGAGTTGGCAGCCAAAAATATTTCTGAAAGTGCCATCGAGAAGCTACAACCCATCCTACTGTTGCAAGGTAACGAGAGCTATAAACTTGAGGTACTGAAATCAGTTTTGGCTGACTCTGAAATTGGTCTTAAAGGGGTGGAAGAGGTAGAGTTTATCCTCAACAAAGTGGCGCTCTTTGAGCTTGAAAACAGCGTTGAACTTGACCTTACTTTAGCACGAGGGCTAAGTTATTATACTGGTGCTATCATCGAAGTTGAATCGCTAGATGTAGCAATTGGAAGCATCACTGGTGGTGGAAGGTATGACAACTTGACTGGAATATTCGGACTACCTGATGTGTCGGGTGTGGGCATTTCATTTGGAGCAGAGAGAATATACGATGTATTGAATCAATTGAATCTCTTCCCCGATAATTTATCTTCGGGTGTGGACGTGATGTTTGTGAACTTTGGAGAAAAAGAAGAAGCACATATATTACCTATACTACCCCAATTGCGTAACAAAGGAATTTCTGCCGAAATATATCCTGATGCTGCAAAAATGAAGAAGCAAATGACTTATGCCAACAATACTAAAGCTTACTTTGTGGCAATTGTTGGAGGAAACGAAATTGCAGACAATAAAATAACGCTCAAGAATATGCATAGTGGGGAGCAGCAGACTATTGGCTTGGATGAGGCTATAGCGGTTATTTTGAAGAAGTAAAAGCTTAACTG
>CAZUHZ010000380.1:0-1513 GCA_964620895.1 uncultured Dysgonomonadaceae bacterium
TTGTTTAAGCTGTATAGTAAATCAAGTTTGAGTGTGCTCCGAAAGGTCAGCTCTTATGCTTTCCATCTTAAATCTCGTGGAAGAGACTTTAGTAGAGCTTGTTGATAATTAATATTTTTCCTGTAGTAGAGGAGAAAAATTTAATTATTTGCAATTGAATATTTTTAGAGTAAGCTCAAATTATAATTAAAAATATTATCTTTACAAACAAATAATATAAGCTCTTTATTATGAAAACAACTAATTCAAGAAAATCTACTTACAAAGCATTGAAATATACGCTATTTGTTTCTGTTTTGTCATTGTTTTTACAAACTTGCGGAAGTGTGCCAATAACAGGACGGAAACAACTTTTATTAGTTCCCGATCAAGAAGTATTAACCTTAAGCTTTCAGCAATATCAAGACTTTATGAGCAGTGCGCCAGTTGAAAAAAACACAAACAACGCACAAATGGTAGAACGTGTAGGAAGAAGAATTGCAACTGCTGTTGAAACTTTTTACAGAAACAATGGGTACGAATCTGAATTAAAAAACTTTAGTTGGGAGTTCAATTTAGTAAAAAGCAGTGATGTGAATGCTTTTTGTATGCCTGGGGGTAAGATTGTGGTGTATGAGGGCCTGCTTCCTATAACAAGAGACGAAGCTGGATTAGCCATTGTGCTGGGTCACGAAATTGCACATGCTGTTGGCAAACATGCCAATGAACGTATTAGTCAACAAATGGCATTGCAATATGGTGGGCAAATAGCTGGAGGTTTACTTGGCAACAATGCAGCAGCACAGCAAATTGGAGGTCTAGTTTTCGGGCTTGGTGGTCAATTGGGAGTTATGCTTCCTTATGCACGTAAACATGAATATGAAGCCGACGAGTTGGGTTTAATATTTATGGCAATGGCAGGATACGACCCACGTATTGCAGTAGATTTTTGGAAAAGAATGGCACAAGCTAGTAGTGGTTCTACTGCAGAGTTTATGAGTACTCACCCTAGCGATCAAAATAGAATTGCCAAAATTCAGGAACATATGCCTAAAGCTCTACAATATTATAAAGGAGCAGGCGTACAAAACAAAACTGAGCAAAAAATTAAAACTAGTGTGAAACCTGAGACAAGAACTTCTAACAAATGGTCTTTTTAAAGCTATCTTCTGATGAAGAGCTTTCCAAATGAAACGTTGTATCATGATGTAAGAACAATCAATATATCATGGCGTTATATATCTAAACCTGCTTACTTAATATCTTCACGGTAAAGGAATTTGACGTTTAAAAGATAAAATTTGCTTGATTTATTTTGGGCTTGATTTTTATGATATAATTTCATGGTCATACCTACTATAAAAAATAAGACTTGTCTCAGAATAACAGAGGGGTGAAGAGTGAAAAGTGAGCGGTGAACAGAATGGTCATTCCCCTAAACTTGTAGGGAGAGGCTTGCCCCATGAAATCTATTTCTATTTCGTAGGGCACGCGACCTGCCCTTTTCACAGCACCACAGATATATGAGTTATGT
>CAZUHZ010000381.1:0-1507 GCA_964620895.1 uncultured Dysgonomonadaceae bacterium
TCCTTTGAGTAAAACAAAGAGATGGAGATTGGTAGAAATTTTAGAAAGAGCTAAGTAACATGATACAACAAGAATCAAGATTGGCTGTTACAGATAACAGCGGAGCAAAGGAAGCATTATGTATTCGTGTATTAGGTGGAACTAGAAGACGCTATGCCTCGGTAGGTGACGTTATTGTGGTTTCTATTAAGCATGTTATACCCTCAAGTGAAGTGAAAAAAGGCGCAATATCTAAAGCAATAATCGTTCGTACAAAAAAAGAAATCCGTCGTCCTGATGGTTCTTATATACGTTTCGATGATAATGCATGTGTACTACTTAACACAGCTGGAGAATTACGTGGAAGTCGTATTTTTGGTCCAGTACCAAGAGAATTACGTTCAACAAACATGAAAATTGTTTCACTAGCGCCTGAAGTGCTTTAATCATTTTAAAAGGAAATATATAATGAGTAAATTACATATTAAGAAAGGCGATACTGTTTACGTAAATACTGGCGAAGATAAAGGTAAAACAGGTAGGGTTTTGCAGGTTCTTGTAACAAAAGATCGTGCAATTGTAGAGGGTATCAATATGATATCTAAACATTCAAAACCCAATGCGCAAAATCCTCAGGGAGGAATAGAAAAAAAAGAAGCTTCTATACATATTTCTAATCTAAATTTGGTTGACCCAAAAACTGGTAAGCCAACTCGAATAGGTAGAAAAAAAGATAGCACAGGTAAATTGGTACGATACGCAAAAACATCAGGGGAGGAAATTAAATGAGCATAGTAGTAAATTTAAAAGAAGACTATAAAAATAGGATCATTCCTGCTCTGGTTGAGGAGTTCTCATATTCATCGATTATGCAAGCTCCAAAACTGACTAAAATTGTTATCAATCAGGGTTTAGGAATTGCTATTGCAGATAAGAAGATAATTGAAACTGCAGTAACAGAGTTGACTGCAATAACAGGTCAAAAAGCTGTTGTAACATATTCTAAAAAGGATATTTCTAATTTCAAATTAAGAAAGAAGATGCCTATTGGAGTGCGTGTTACATTGCGTAATGACAAAATGTATGAATTTCTTGAAAGATTGGTGCGCGTAGCATTGCCACGTACACGTGACTTTAGAGGAATTAGTGCAAAACTTGATGGTAGAGGAAATTATACGTTAGGTATTCAAGAACAAATTATCTTTCCAGAAATTAATATTGATAAAATCAGTAAGGTTTTAGGAATGAATATAACTCTTGTTACGTCAGCAGATACTGATGAAGAGGGATATGCTCTGTTAAGAGAGTTTGGATTGCCTTTCAAAACAAAACAAAACACTAAATAAATGGCAAAAGAATCATTGAAAGCGCGCGAGGTGAAAAGAGCAAAACTTATAGCCCGCTATGCTGAAAAAAGAGCGAGATTAAAAGCTGAAGGTGACTATGATGCATTGCAGGCTTTACCAAAAAACGCATCTCCTGTGCGTGCTCACAATCGTTGCAAAATAACTGGACGCCCTAAAGGATA